>NZ_JAKKRO010000091.1:0-12478 GCF_025654235.1 Shewanella sp. SM32
ATTTCGCACAATATTGAGTTGCATTATTTACCGCCTTACAGCCCGAACCTCAATCCGATAGAAAGACTGTGGAAGGTCATGAATGAGCACGCGAGGAACAGCGTGTACTTCAAAAATAAGCGAGATTTCAGGTCCGCACTGGATAAATTTTTCAAAGAAACATTACCCGATATTGGTGAAAGTTTAGCGTCGCGGATCAATGATAATTTTCAGCTCTTTACCCACGCATCTTCAGGTTGATTGGGTATAAAAGAACGAGATCAACATTTTGGCATAGGTATAATGCATGAACGAGCCAGTAAGCTTTCAGGTAAAGTCGTGTTCAGCGACAATGATTTAAAGAAATTTAAACCTGCTATGACAACCACGACTGAGCAAGGATGCAATGCACAAGACGACGCACTCAAACCTAACAGCCCATTAAACCTTGTGCACCACAGCAAAGGGTCAAGTGGCACTAGAGTGACGCTTATTTTCCCATCTCAACAGGAGCCTTCAAATGGGTAAACCTTATTCCGTACTGGTGGTCGATGACCATCCCCTCTTGCGCAAAGGCATCTGCCAGCTCATCGCTTCAGATCCTGACTTCAGCCTATTTGGCGAAGCCGGTAGTGGTTTAGACGCATTAACCGCAGTGGTCACCGATGAACCCGACATCATATTGCTCGATCTGAATATGAAAGGCATGACAGGCCTAGATACCCTCAACGCCATGCGCCAAGAAGGTGTTACCTCACGCATAGTAATTCTCACCGTTTCCGATGCAAAACAGGATGTTATCCGTTTACTTCGCGCTGGAGCCGACGGCTATTTGCTCAAAGATACTGAGCCAGATTTGCTGCTCGAAAAACTCAAAAATGCCATGCTTGGCCACAGGGTGATCAGCGATGAAGTCGAAGAATACCTTTACGAACTTAAAGATGCGACCGATGAACAAGAATGGATTTCGAGCCTAACCCCAAGGGAGCTGCAAATTCTACAGCAACTGGCGGAAGGCTTAAGTAATCGCATGATTTCAGAGCATTTACACATTAGTGAGGGCACAGTTAAAGTGCACGTGAAAAACCTACTGCGTAAAGCCAATGCTAAATCGAGAACCGAAATGGCGGTGCGCTACCTTAATAATTAAAGATACGAAAATGAGCTTGGTATCGCGAAAACAATAAAGGCAATCCCATGATTGCCTTTATGTTTTTATCAAATAGAGATTAAATAAATGATTACAAACCTTTCTCAATAAATTGCTGCCAACTCAATAGCGCCAGCTCAAAATCCTCTAGGCCACAATAAGCTTCTGACTCAGCATCATAGAGTGACATAGCCTCTTCCAATTCATATTCTTGCTCAAAACCTAAGGCATTGGCAAAGACTCGGGCCTGTTCACGCTCTAACTCTAAGGTAAAATCATTACCAACAAGACGCCATGAACCTCGTTTATCGGCTTGAATTTCTTTTATCACACCCAACACTTGCTGAATTTTAGCTAACTCAGTCCCTAATTCTTCCGTAAACCATTGCCCAAGCACTTCATGATCCATGCTAAAGCTAGCCAAAAAAGTGCCAGTTAAACTGTTACGCCGAAATTCGTATTCCATTTTATTGTCTCTTTGATCTAAGCCTACTAATGCTAATTTTAACCTATCCTTGGCTAAGTTGCTTGCATCCCTCAGCACATCAAATTTATGTCAATTCACATTTGCCTCATGTCGTTAAGCATAAGTACTGACTTCATTTTCATGACAAAATCAGTTAGTTTGTTTGGATGATTTTGAAAGTTAAATGGAATGCGATATGCACGAAGGGTTTATCTACAGTTTAGTGCTCAGCGGCGCCCAAGCGGGTTCCACCTTGAGCCTAGAACAGATCGAAAAATGGGATCCTCAGGATGGCCTACTCTGGTTACACCTTCGCTATCGTAATAAAAAGGCACGCCACTGGATACTCAATAGCGGTCTGCCTAAGGTCGAAAGTGATGCCCTACTCGCCCAAGACACTCGTCCCCGTGCAGTGATAACAGGTGAAGGCATATTACTCGCATTACGCGGCGTTAACCTCAACCCCAATTCTGCTCCAGAAGACATGGTGGCAGTGCGTATCTATGCCGATAAACAGCGGATCATTTCCACCTGCGATCGCGAGTTACAGTCGGTCAAAGATGTCGCCGAGCTGATCCTTGAGGGAAATGGGCCTACAACTACGGGGGACTTTATCGTCGCAATCTGCGAGCGACTGACCAATCGTAAAGTCGAGTTTATTGATAAATTGGAAGAACAGCTCTCTGATTTAGAAGAGCTAGTCGTCTCAGGCAATGTGAAAGACTTACGTACCGATATCGCCGAACTGCGCCGTCAAACTGTGGCCATTCGCCGCTATTTAGCCCCACAGCGCGAAGCATTCTCGAAAATGATTTCCGAGCAATTCAGCCTATTTAAAGATACTGAGCGACTCAAGCTGAGGGAAACAAACGATAAACTTATCCGCACCATTGAAGATCTCGATGCCCTGCGCGATAGGGCTAATGTGACTCAAGAAGAATTACTCAGTCAGCAGTCGGAGCAACTCAACAAACGCTTATACTTCTTATCCTTAGTGTCAGCAATCTTCTTACCGTTGGGCTTTTTAACAGGCTTACTTGGGGTCAATATTGGCGGGATACCGGGCGCGGACAACACTTGGGCCTTCGCAACCTTCTGCGGCATATTAATCTCACTCGTCGCCCTGCAAATGGCGCTGTTTTATCGATTTAAGTGGTTATAGCCACCTTAAAACAACAAAGCCAATCGATTAGGATTGGCGTTGTTTTCGCTCAGTCCCATAAACTAATTGTTATGGGCTAATGCTTATGCTCTAAGCGGGCGATTATGTCGTTGGCAACTCAAACACATGAGTCATGACTTTATAAAGCTCTGTTCCTTGGTGCACTGACGCCGAAGCAAAGTGCAAAATCGGCACGCAGTCCTGCGGCAAACTAACCGTTTTTAGCTCATCCGCCGTACCGTATAAATCCATTCGCAGCAAATTCACTAAGGGCTGCCCCGCAGCTAATGGCTCACCCACAGGTGCGAGGTATTCCACTAACCCAGCACTTGGCGCGTGATATTTTTTATAGTCTTTTAGATAACAACCAAAACGCGTCATTTTAGCGGGTGCAACGGTTTCAGCGATCACGCCTCGGTGGCTTAAATATGCCAAAATCCCTTGTGCATCAACCCGTGCATCCTCAAGGCAGACGCGCTCTTGGCTCGCCAATTCCAAGGTTAACGCTGACACTGCAACTCCTAAATCACGCCCTTGAGATTTTGCAAAATCACTCAATTGCCACCAAGGACAAAACGCAGCCTCATCCATGGCGCCACCAAAGGCATTGGGGATAATGAGCGTATAAGGGATCGACAAAAACTGCGCAGCAGCTAAGTCATATTCAGGGCAATACAAGTGCTTACAAGACTTAGGACCGGTGTGCAGATCGAGCACTATATCCGCGCCATGGGCCATAATCTGCAGGTTAACCGCAAGTCTATGACCCGTTGTGATGCCCCATTCATGCCGCAATTTTTGCTGACAGGCTTCAACCAAAGTACTGCGATAGGCTTGGAGCAGCTCGCTATCACTCAGCTTGGTATGTTCCCCATACCAAGTCGGTAAATCGATAGCATGATTCAAATACTCACGATTCCAATTCGCGCCCGTAATAGGATCAAATCGGCCAAGGGTAAACTCACCACTTTTTTGGTTGATCCCGAGTGGATTGGCCAATGGCACTAAGGTGATTTCGCCGCGGATGTCACAGTGTTCAAGCTGCTTCATCAACTGATAAATCACCGCATTCCCTTGTACTTCAGCACCGTGGACATTGGCTTGAATATACACTTTGGGGCCAGTCGCCTTATCGTCACTCGGCTTGAAATGGTAGATAGGCAAAGTGAGTGCTTGCCCTGCGGCAAGCTCCCCGATTTGCAGAGACGATGTTGTCGGCAACATATTAAACGCCTTCGAACAGATTTTGATGCAGCGATTTAACCACTTGTGCCGCTTCCGCTTCGGCCACTAACACACACAGATTATGTGGGCTGGCACCTTGGCAAATCATCCGCACATTGTGTGGCTCTAACACTTCAAATACACGGCGACAGATACCCGGTGTCGTCGCAATACGATTACCGATAATCGCCACTAAGGCCAATCCATCTTCAACTCGCACACGACAATGCTGTGATAATTCTTGCAGCAATGCCTCACTCAACAGACCTTGTCCACTTGAATCTGAACCGGTTTTATCGAGGGTTAGAGACACATTCACTTCTGATGTGGTAATCAAATCCACACTGATCTTATGTCGCGCTAATGTCGCAAAGGTTTCCGCTAAAAAGCCCTGCGCATGCAACATTTGCAAGCTGTGAAGATTTAATAGGGTTTGATCGCGGCGCAAAGCCACAGCGCGGAATACGGGCGCATCTTCCACTTGATGACGGATCCAAGTTCCGCCCTTTTCAGGCTCTTTACTTGAACCCACAAACACTTGAATTTGCTGACGAACGGCAGGAAGAATAGTCGCTGGATGCAATACCTTGGCACCAAAGGTCGCCATCTCGGCAGCCTCATTGAAACTGATCTCGGCAATCGGAAAGGCATTGGGCGCCAAACGAGGATCCGTTGTATAAATCCCCGCGACATCGGTCCAAATCTCTACCGCTGAGGCGCGTAACGCTTCAGCTAACAGTGCAGCAGAATAATCACTACCGCCGCGACCTAACGTGGTCGTTTGACCCGATTCATCGGCACCGATAAAGCCTTGTGTCACAATCACTTGCTCCGCTAACAGTGGCTGTAGATAATCACGAGCTAAAGTCGCAATCTTTTCAACCTGAGGTTCAGCGCGGCCAAAGTGGCTGTCAGTACGTAATACTCGGCGCACATCGAAGGCACTTGAGTTGACACCTTTCTCGCGGATCACCGCCGAAAACAACGCCGAAGAACATTGCTCACCGAGGGACAACAACTCATCCATAGTCGCTTTGCTGCGTTGTGATGCGAGCGCTTCACTCAATACCGACATGCGACTCAATAATTTATCTAATGCGGCGGCCACATCGTTAGGACGACCGAGCTTATCTAAAATCGCATATTGAATTTGGGCAATTTGTTTTAATCGCTGTAATCGGCCATCGTCGTTGATCGATTCTTGGGTCAATTCCACTAACAGATTAGTCACGCCGCTCGAAGCGCTGACCACGACTAAACGACAATGAGGATTAGCTAACACTATGTCTGCACAGCGATTCATAGCGTTATAGTCGGCAACTGAGGTGCCACCAAATTTTGCGACAACGAGGGACATTAGCGCACCTCCGTGAAACACGTAGGGCAACAAATAAATGCAGATTGAATAAGATATTGATTAACTAACATGATCACACTCCGAACTGACTTCGTTCGAAGAGCCTGGTGCTCAATGATAACGCACCCCAAAAGAAGGGAAACAGCAATCGTCACCAGAAGCTCTCCACCAATTACAGGTGACAATCGTCAGGATTCAGCCTGAGCGACCGACATAAACATGCAGCAACCATATCTATGCCTCGGCGTTAATCTCCCTCATCAGTCATCGCTGGAGTTTGTGCTCCTCTGACCGACTACCTAGTTAACGCTCCTCTTCTGTTCCTTTCCTAGGAAAGGGACGAAAAAAGTAGCAATAAACCCCTAATGAAGTCAATGCTAATTTCATAACAAATGAACAATTTAAATAAAATCTTTTGAAAACAACTAAATGTTCAAATCGGGTAGCTCGTATACCAGCTGCACATAATCTCTAAATTTGCCTAAACACACTTCATCATGTCCATCCAAGGTGCAAGGCACTAAGCTCACATCCCCTTGTTCGACAACATAAATCGCATATTGATTAAATTTCTTACCCAATTGCAATGCCATCGTTCTATCGATAAACACGGCCCAACTTTTTTCCATGTGGGATAAATCCGGTGCAGCGCCCACTAAAGCACGATAAGGGCTACCGAGTAATTCAATTTCACGAAGAAGTTGGCGATCGAGTAAACGGTTTTGGCTAGGAGAGAGAAGCTTTGAAGCGGGATTATGAGCGGTAATAACAGCAAAGGAAAAATCACAGGATAATGCTTGAGTCAGCAAAAACAACGGCGCTTGGTAACATTGCCACAAATTTTGAGTCGTATTGTCCATTGGTAGTCTAGTCGAAAAATGAACCCAAGCTAGTGTAGCAGAGTGATTGTAAAATCCAAAGAGGCGTGAACTGGCTCACAGGAATAAGAAATACATTAGTTATACTAATCAATAGCTAAAGTAAATATCATGGTAAAAACCCCTGCTCACCTAAAATTTGTTAACATTTCATTTGTTAACAAATGACTAAAACGAGTACAATGTACGTACTGGTGAGTTGAAACAGATTGAGCAAGATGCTTATCGTTCAATACAGTTTGTTACATATATCGCTTAAAGTAACGTGAACTGACCGGGCATCTGTTTAAAATCTGTTCTACATTTGATTTGTCTTTTAAACATTTAAAAAAAACAATAGTTAAGGAACTTATTCTAACTATTGCTTATCGAAGTTGATACTGATTACGTTTTCTCGTATTACACTTAAACGTGCACTTAATCTACATCCAGATATAGATGTCACCGTAAAGATTTTCCTTTTGAGCACAAAGCAGTTCAAGGAAGTATCAACGCTTTTATGAATATAAGAGCCCGAAGTAAGTTGCTCTTATTGGTTAGTATAAACTGATTAAAATTTAGGTAAATAATATGCAAAATCCGCACATTCTGATCGTTGAAGATGAAGCCGTTACCCGTAACACGCTGAGAAGTATTTTCGAGGCAGAAGGGTATGTGGTAACTGAGGCCAATGATGGCGCAGAAATGCATAAGGCTATGCAGGAAAACAAAATTAACTTGGTCGTTATGGACATTAACTTGCCAGGTAAGAATGGTCTATTGTTGGCACGTGAACTACGTGAAATCAACAACATCGGTCTTATCTTCCTGACAGGTCGTGACAACGAAGTCGACAAAATTCTTGGACTTGAAATTGGCGCGGACGATTATATTACCAAGCCGTTCAACCCACGTGAATTAACGATTCGTGCTCGTAACCTTCTGACTCGTGTCAACAGCGCTGGCGCTGAAGTCGAAGAAAAGAGCTCAGTAGAATACTACCGCTTCAATGATTGGAGCTTAGAGATCAACAGCCGTTCATTAGTGAGCCCACAGGGTGAATCTTACAAACTGCCACGTAGCGAGTTCCGCGCTATGCTGCACTTTGTTGAAAACCCAGGCAAAATTTTGACTCGTGCCGATCTACTGATGAAAATGACTGGCCGTGAACTTAAGCCACACGATCGTACTGTAGACGTGACTATCCGTCGTATCCGTAAGCATTTCGAAAGCTTGCCAGATACGCCAGAAATCATCGCGACTATTCACGGTGAAGGCTATCGTTTTTGCGGTAACTTAGAAGGCTAATCGCCCGCTAAGCGACATCCGCATTAATTGGTTTGATAAGAATCTATTCACAAAAAACCAGATCCTAGGATCTGGTTTTTTTATGCCTACTATTTGGCGTTTTTCAACTGCCTATCTAGGAAATCTGCCAGTGAGCGATATAAGTGATTACGCACTTTCTCGCCACGCATCGAATGTTTAGATCCAGGATAATCGATCATCTGGAACAACTTGCCTTCATCCTGCAGTGCTTTATAAACCCGAGTGCTGTTTTCAAACAAAACGTTATCATCAGCCATACCGTGATACATCAACAGACCCGATTGATAGTTTTTCACATAGGGAAACACGCTGCTGGCTTCATAACCCTTTTCATTCCCCTCGGGATGAGCTAAATAACGCTCAGTATAATGGGTGTCATATAAGCGCCAGTCGGTGACAGGAGCCCCCGAAATCGCGGCTTTAAAGTAATCGGGTGCCTTAAATAGACTCATCAAGGCCATGTAACCGCCGTAGCTGTGGCCGTAAATCGCCACATTATCGGCATCGATAAATGGCAGACTGCGCAAATAGTCCACTCCCACTTTTTGATCCTTGACTTCAGCTTCGCCCAAATGACGGTAAATCACTTGCTCGAACTTTGTGCCCCTGTGGGCACTGCCGCGGTTATCCAACTGGAACACCACATAGCCTTGTTGCACCAGATACTGGGTAAAGTAGTCCTGCTCGCTCCAACTGTTGGTCACTAACTGTGCGTGCGGCCCACCGTAAACCCGCACTACGACAGGGTATTTCTTGCTCGCATCGAAGGGAACAGGTTTGAATAAACGGGTTTGTAACACTTGGCCATCTTCGGCTTTCAGTTCACCAAATTCAGGGATTTGCCACAGACCCGCATAGTCATATAAAGGATGGCCTTGCTTGACTTCATTTTGCTCAACCCAAGCCAGTTGCTGGCCCTTGTCACCGTGTAAACTGATCTGCGGTGGCTGAGATAAGCTATTGAAATAATCCAGATACACACTTTGATTGTCGGCAAACACAGGATCGTGCATGCCCGCTTGCTTGCTTACCCGCTCAACCTTGCCACCCGCTAAAGGCACGCGATAAAGTTGTTTCTCGATTGGCGTATCTTTGCGGCCAGTGAAATATACCCAACCAGCGGTTTCATCTATGTATTCCAACGCATCGACAGCCCACTCGCCCTGAGTCAATTGGGTTTTAAGTTTGCCTTTTAAGTCAAAAAGATACAGATGATTAAAGCCGTCACGCTCAGATGCCCAAATAAAAGCCGATTGCTGTTTTAAAAAGTGCAGATCGTTATTGAGGTTCACCCAAGCGTTACTGCGTTCTTTCACTAAGGTTTTTGGCTTAGTCAGCGAGTCTAACGCCACCAGTTGCAAATCTAGCTTATGTTGATCGCGGCTCTGCCACTGGAACGACAAATGTTTGCTATCGGGCAACCAATCGACCCGCGGCAGGTAAATATCTTTGCTCTTGTCTTCGTTGCTCTCTTCGCGCAGGGTCACCCAATTGATAGCCTTATCTTTTAACGTGACCACACCGAGGGCGATATCGACGTTGTTTTTGCCGGCATAGGGATAGCACTGCTCAGTAAGTTTAATACCATCAGCATAGATTTCGTTACGGGTTACTTGCTCGACACCGGACTCATCAATACGGGTAAAGGCGATGGCCGATTCATCGGGCGCCCACCAATAACCTGTCATGCGATCCATTTCCTCCTGAGCGACAAACTCGGCCATGGCATTTTTAATAGCCCCGCCGCCATCGCTCGTCATAGCTTGGAGTTTTTTGGTCGCCAGATCTAACACATACAGATTTTGATCCCGCACGAAAGACACAAAATGCCCCTTGGGCGATAAGCGTGCATCTGTAGCAAACCCTTCGCCAATCGGCAATTGAGTCACGTTACTATCGGTAAGAGAAAAATAATACAGATTACCAGCAGCCGGAATTAATAGCGCTTGGCTATCATCGGCCCAGAAGTACTCCATAATGCCTTCGCCATAAATACGTTGGCGTTCGCGGCGGGCCTTTTCTTCATCGGATAATTCATTGCTTGCCAACTTATCGGCATTGAGCAATAGGCTAGATTTGCCCGTCTTTACATCCATCTGCCAGAGATCATAAAAGTTTTGATTGTCTTTACGGCCCGCAAGATAAGTGACGCGCTGACCATCGGGTGACAGTTTCAAACCACGAGGACTGGTGCCCGCTAATGCGGGCGAGGCATTCATTCGCTCAATCGTCAGTGGCAGTTTGCCGCCTTCCATTGCAAAAGCTGGGGTAATTGAAAACATAGCTGTCGAAATCATGGCCATTTGGCTCGCTATCAGTAGGGGAACGGCGCGCACCTTAAGTGAGCACGCAGGGAACCAAGTTAACCTATTTTTAATCATTATTATTCCTTGGGAGCATAATCGCCTAAGATGTCAGCGATTAAAAACAAGCCGACATTGTGCCAGAGGCCGCCTATAAATAGAAAGAGCATACAATATGCCGATACAAATTAGGCCCTTGCGCCAAGCTCAATCCAAATAATCCCCAAAAGCCCTAATATTCGCTAAAAGCATCAGCAACATCGCTGAAATTGTCGACTAACTGAGTTATCATTCGCGGCAAATAACGAAATTGACCTCATTGTTGAACCTCTAAAGGACATAACATGCAGACTCTGGCCCAGCACCTGACCTCACAGGCAGTGAACGACTCCCTCTCCCACCTAATTTTAACCTTAGCCGACACCTCAAAAGCCATTAGCCATGCCGTTCGCCACGGTGCACTTGCGGGCGTGTTAGGCGCGACTGAGCAAGAAAACGTCCAAGGTGAAACTCAGAAAAAACTGGATATTATCACCAACGACATGCTCAAAGATGCCTTAAAAGCTGACGGTACAGTGCGCGGTTTAGCGTCGGAAGAAGAAGATCATGTGGTTGAAGTCAGCCAAAATGGTCAATATCTGGTGTGTTTCGATCCACTTGATGGCTCATCTAATATCGATATCAACTCGTTAGTCGGCACCATTTTCTCCGTCCTGCCCGCCCCTGCTGGCGAGCTGACTGAAACTAGCTTTTTACAATCTGGCCGCGCCCAATTAGCCGCTGGTTATGTACTTTATGGTCCATCAACCATGCTGGCATTAACCACAGGCCAAGGCGTGCAACTGTTTACTTTGCACCCAGAAACCAATGAGTTTTTACTGACGAATGCCGCCATGAGCATTAGCCCAGACACAGCCGAATTTGCCATTAATATGTCGAACCAGCGTTTTTGGGAAGCGCCAATGCAAACCTATATTGCCGATTTACTGCTCGGTAAAATTGGCCCACGCGAAAAATCATTCAACATGCGCTGGATTGCGGCCATGGTTGGCGATGTACATCGCGTGCTATCCCGTGGCGGTATTTTCACTTACCCAACCGACAATAAAGATCCGAAAAAGCCTTACAAACTGCGTTTAATGTACGAAGCCAACCCAATGGCCTTCTTAGTCGAACAAGCTGGCGGCAAAGCCTCAACGGGTTATGAAACCATTTTAGATATTCAACCAACTCAAATTCACCAACGTGTTGCCGTCATCCTAGGCAGTAGCAACGAAGTCGACGCTTGCCTGAGCTATCACGGTATTGATTACAGTGAAGAACCAAGTCTGGACTAAGCAGAATCGCTTAGATTCTGATTTTTAGGATAAAAGCCACTGACCACAGTGGCTTTTTTGTTGTCGCGTAATGCGACATTTTGAGTTGTGATTGCGAAATCAGGGATCTGTAAAGTTTTAGCGATGGGTTTCACATTTGGAGTTTATGCGGCCTAACGGCCGAGGTGAATCAAAGTCGTGGGTCTTCAACCCACACCCGACCAAGAGGGGATCAACAGCAATTCCCTCTTGGATCTCCCTTGCCGCCACTAGCGAAGTTACATGCATTAGTTACTAGCCTTGGCCTTATGGATAAATAGCTATCGCTTCCGAAGGCAACGTCCCTGTACCTGCGAAAGCTAGCCGGTCATCCATGACCGGACTCACGCAATTTATTCCAACGCCCCGCGGCAACTTCGCAGGGAAGGTGAACTCCTGAAGCTTCAGTGTTAACTGTTAATCATCATAGATTAATGTCAGTTCTATCTTTTTATCTTACCAATAATGTAGTTGCTTTTTATTTAAACCTTTGTTAATTTCGAATTGCTTCTGAATGAGGATATTTATTTAAACCAATTAGGTCAGAAGGTAAATAACATGTTGTCAAGTACTATCTGGACGCCGAATAAGCTTAACGATAGGAACGATAACAACATCTCGACGAAGGTTATCCTAAGTTTCATAGATGTCTCCAAGGTTATAGTTACATTATAATTCATATCTAACATTACGCGGCAACGTCTTAGGACAAAACGGTTGTTTAAACAACTTGGTTAAGCCGGAGTAGGGCGTGTGGAATTGCCGCAGTTCTAAGTCTGCTCCGGTTTTGCTAATGGATATAAATGTTAAAAGAAACTCCAAAATGGTATAGAAGCCGAGGTTATCTCCATTTCGACCTACCAATTAATCAAGAAAAAGCAACCCTATTAGTTACTTCGCCTTCTAGAGTAGCAAAACATCCGTTTTTCCCACTAATTAGTTACGTAGTTCTATCTAAGAAAATCAGTAAAGACCAATCAACTGGAACCTTAAATGTAGTTACAAAGGATAGGCCGATAGCTTATTCTGCCCATAAAGATAGTCATATTGTAGTGGCACACTAATTTTGGCCACCTAAATAGAGGTGATATTATTACCTCGTAGATGACTTTAGGTGAACACATGAGATCGACAACCAGAAAAACATTTAGTGCTGAATTCAAACTTGAAGCAGCCCAATTAGTCCTCGATAAAAACCATAGCATCATCGAAGCTGCAAAGGCGATGAACGTTGGTAAGTCCACTATGGATAAATGGGTGAGACAGTTAAAACTAGAACGCCAGGGTGGCACACCA
>NZ_JAKKRO010000092.1:0-12306 GCF_025654235.1 Shewanella sp. SM32
AGTCGCCGCGGGAATTGTTGGGATAACGCACCAATGGAGCGTTTCTTTAGAAGTTTGAAATCTGAGTGGATACCCGCTAGTGGTTATGGGAATTTTACAGAAGCAGATAAAGAGATCACAAATTACATCACTGGATACTACAGTGAGACCAGACCCCATCAATATAATGGTGGGTTAACGCCAAATGAGTCAGAACGTTTATATTGGAATGACTCTAAAACCGTGGCCAATTTTACTTGACCACTACATAGCGCCCCTCTTTTATTTCTGAGGTAATCATTCTCTGAAGATCGTTGTTTGATTATCTGATCTTTACTGAATAATTTTTTTCCCCAATAACTAAACTGTTTTTTCGTTGGGACTAAAGGAGGCCTACCACATGCCTCAGCCAACTGAATCTCTTTTGAGTAACTATCTTTGAGCAAGTTGCCATAGGTTTTTGCTAGCGTTAGCCCAGACTCTTTAAGGTAGTACTTCTTTAACGCTTTTTTGAATTTGTTTTTATCATCATTATTCACAATAAACTTAGCCGCTCGATCAACAGCTATGGTTCTTGGTTGTTTTGGTGCCCCCAATGGTTTTGTTGCTAGAGTGCGGTCTCGACCAGAACCGCCACTTTTCGAAAATGCGGGTAGCAGAGCCATTTTGTTCTGTCCATTTCGCCAATATTGAGTAAGCAATCGAGCTAAAGACTTGCGATCAACATTTACTTCTTTTGAATGTTCAGCAAGTTGGGCTGAGCGTTTTTTAGTCGCATAATCAAAAACAAAAGCACTATCTGATATAATACCTTTGATTAAGTCATAATTTTTGTCTCGACGGCTAATGTGCTCATCTGAAATGTTTTCTTCATCAACTAAAAGGTAAGTTGGCAACTCATATTGTGCTTTTTTAGCTTTTTTGCTGGAAATAAGTTCAGTGAAACCTTCTAGAGAAACCGCTACAGGCCTTACCGTTGTAGAAGTATCTGTAAGCGAATACAAAATGACAGACTCAACCTCCTGCACGATATCCAACAAACGATAAAGTCCATCTTCAACTAAGTCCGAATCATTCACGCTCCAAACGCTATTTCTAAGAAGCTCCATATTGATTTCCCCTCTGTCTTTCTTCTACATACTTAACATCAATGAGCCCTGATTCAAGGATTTTAGTTGATAGATCAACATCGATGAATTTATTGGCTATGAGTAAACGAACTAACAATAAAGCGTCGTCATGAGATGTTATGTTTCTTGAGATTAGCTGATTACAGAGGTCCTCAATAAAGTATTGGCCTACGGCGAATAATGAGAGAGCACAATTAATCTGATCAAAAGAAAAACTTATCGGATTTTCACGAAAAGGGGATGAAGCCCATTGAAGATTGCTGCTTTGAACTCTGGTTAATTCGTTACCCGTAAAGTAACTGAACTTAACACCAAGCAATTCCCAGCAAACTCTTTCAATATCAATCTTTTCAAGTACTCGTGGTTTATCAGATTCGCTTTCAGGCTTAACAGAAACCGCGTGATAAGAAGTACCATCGGTTGAATCAATCGTAAACAACTGATCCGTTGTAATAATGATGGGTTCTTGAGTTTTGGGATGGGTGGGATGCTTCAATCCCAACATACTTGCCACTTTCTGCGTGTAGTTAAGAGGTAAGATAGGAAACTGCTCTCTTATATCAACGATGCTGTCAGAGAACTCAGCTAAATAGAAAAGCTCACTCTCAATTGAAGACATCATATGATGACTTCGCTGAGATTTTCTTCCAAAAATTATCGATCTAGTTCCGTGAGATTTTACATCTTGAATTCTAAGCCACGGTTTATAATCAGAACCTTCTCCAATTCCATACTTATTCTTTAAGGCTCGTTGATAATCTTTAAAGGATTCAAGTTTTCTTCCGCGCGACATAACATTTCCTGACGTATTCCATTCAGAAAAAGCATAGTACCAAAACTCACTACGGGCAAACTTTATTGTCTGAAAATAATCTTACGGGCAAACTTTAATGCTTACGGGCAAACTTTATTGTCTCTACACATCACTAAACCGCCTTCCCTGCAGCCACGCCGGATGCCCAGGCCCATTGAAAATTAAACCCGCCTAACCAACCACTTACGTCCATGACTTCACCGATAAAGTAGAGTCCTGCAACTTTACTGGCTTCCATGGTTTTAGATGACAACTCATTACTATCAATACCACCTAAGGTCACTTCGGCGGTGCGGTAGCCTTCGGTGCCATTCATCAATACTGTCCAGCGGTGGAGATCATCCACCAGTTTTGCGCGCTCGGCGTGAATTAGCTGATTTAAGGCTTTATTCAACAGGGCTTCATCGAATAGTACTTCCACCAGCCGTTTAGGTAACCATTGGCTAAGTGTATTGCGCAGGCTTTGTTTTGGATGCGCAGTGAGCTGCTGCTCAAGCAATTGCGCCAAATCCATATTCGGCAAGAGATCGATTTCTATGGTTTCGCCCGCTTTCCAATAGTTGGAAATCTGCAAAATTGCGGGGCCAGATAAGCCACGGTGAGTGAATAGCAGCGCTTCGCTAAATGCAGTGCCATCTTTGGCGGTAATGCGGCTCGGAACCGCTATACCCGACAAAGGTTCGAAACGAATTTTATCTTCACTGTGCCATGTAAACGGCACCAGACCTGCGTGAGTGGGTAATACTTTGAGACCAAACTGCTCGGCCAGTTGATAACCGTAAGGCGTGGCGCCTAGTTTAGGCATGGATAAGCCGCCCGTGGCAATAACCAGTGAATCGCAGCTCAGTTCACCGTTAGAAGTATTGAGCTCAAAGCGCCCTGCTTCAGTCTTTTTAACGGCCAGAATATCGGTGCGCAGCTTAATCGTCACGCCCGCCCATTCACACTCGGTCAATAGCATAGTGACTATCTCTTTGGCCGAGTCATTGCAAAACAGTTGGCCGTGATCGCGTTCATGGTATTCAATGCCGTGACGCTCGACCATTTCAATAAACTGCTGCGACGGATAACGCGCGAGTGCCGATTTAACAAAGTGAGGATTGCCACAGAGGAAGTTAGCGGGCTCGACTTTAAGGTTGGTAAAGTTACAACGCCCGCCGCCGCTGATGAGGATTTTACGCCCTGCTTGCTTGGCATTGTCGAGTACGAGTACATCACGGCCTCGGTAACCCGCGGTCGCTGCACACATCAATCCCGCGGCGCCGGCTCCGATAATAATGACATCATGATGTTTCACGCTCTTACTCCACACAGATAAATTGATTGGTATTGGCTGCCAACGGGCAGTTTGCTGACTCGTGAACCTTTAGCAAGCAAGTCATGCAACAGCTAAACGGAGCAAAGATAAGCTCAAACGTTAGGCACAAATCCCCTCTTTCACCATCTGACCTCCAGGGATGGAGGAAATGCTCGTCTGATGTCGGGAACATCAAGGGCCCTGGCGACCGGGGATACATCTTGCACACCAGAAGTCCGGGCACAAAAAAGGGCGCTATTTTAGCACCCTTTCCTTTATTCGGCATTACAGCATCATCACGACTCGCGGTTTATTGCGCAGGCGTTTCTGATTTCTTTTCTCTGCTGAGCAGCTCTTTAGCAGCATCGACCGGCGCTTTGCCTTGATACAAGACTTGGTAAATCTGCTCAGTGATCGGCATTTCAACCCCGAGGCGTTTCGCAAGCGTAAACACTTCTTTGGTATTGCGATAACCTTCAACCACTTGGCCAATTTCAGCCTGTGCTGTCATCACATCACAGCCTTTACCTAAGGCTAAACCGAAACGACGGTTACGGGATTGGTTGTCGGTACAGGTCAACACTAAGTCGCCTAACCCCGCCATGCCCATAAAAGTGGCCGCGTTGGCACCTAAGGCTTCGCCTAAACGCGTCAATTCGACTAAACCACGGGTAATCAAGGCTGTTCTGGCATTAGCACCAAAGCCGATACCGTCGGACATACCCGCACCAATCGCGATCACGTTCTTTACCGCGCCGCCAAGTTGCAGTCCGGTAAAGTCGTCGTTGGCGTAAACCCGCAAACGTTTAGGACTATGTAACAGCTCGACGAGATCGTTAGTGAACGTAGGACAAGTGCCCGCGACCGAAATGGCCGTAGGTAAACCCATGGCGAGTTCTTTCGCGAAGGTCGGCCCAGATAACACCGCCAGCGGATATTGCTCACCTAACACATCACGGGCCACATCTTGCAGCAAACGTCCGGTTTCAGGCTCGAGCCCTTTCGTTGCCCATACGATGCGCGCATCGCTACGGAGTAACGGTTTAGCTTGCTCAAGCACAGTACCAAACACATGGCTTGGCACGACCACTAACACATTGTTGCTGGCGGCTAAAGCTTTGGCTAAATCGGCTTCGATCTGTAAACAATCAGGAAACGCAATACCAGGCAAAAAAGCTTGGTTGCACTTGTCTTGAGCGAGCGTTTGCATGTGGACAGGATCGTGTCCCCATAACAAGGTCTTATGACCGTTGCTGGCTAAAGAAATGGCAAGGGCGGAGCCATAAGAGCCCGCCCCTAATACCGTGATATCGGCAGAGTTTTTCATGTAATTAAGCGTTAGCTTCTTCGGCAGCTGGTGCAGTCGCAGCAGCTTGACGTTGTTGCACGTATTGGGCAAACAGCGCGTCGAAGTTAACAGGTGCTAAGTTCAGTTGTGGGAAAGTACCACGACCGACTAAGCTGCCCACGGTTTCGCGAGCATATGGGAATAGGATGTTAGGGCAGTATGCACCTAATGAATGGGCCAATTGTGGCTCAGTCAGACCAGTGATAGAGAAGATACCGGCTTGTTGTACTTCACATAAGAAAGCGGTATCGCCACCGTTTTGTGCAGTCACAGTTAAAGACAGGACAACTTCATACACATCGTCAGCTAATTTAGCGCTGCGCGTGTCTAAATCTAACTTAACTTCTGGGTTCCATTCTTTTTGGAATACCGCTGGGCTGTTAGGCGTTTCGAAAGACACATCTTTAGTGTAAACACGTTGGATGTTGAATTGTGGGGCTTGTTGTTCGTTGTTTGCTACTTCAGCCATAATTTCCTACCTATCCTATCAATGTTGTATCGGCTTTTCGTTGAAAGCCAATTATTATTTGAAAGCCAATTACCATTTGAACGTAAATTGGCTCGGGGCTTATGTTACTCAAGGCCTATATCAGATCTCGGTATCATCCCAACTTGTACCCATATTCGGGTATCGATCGAACCAGTCTAAAAACTTACATTAAGCCCTTAGCGACCGTAGGATCCGTATGCCAGACAATGATGACTTTATTACTGCACTATCCCGTGGATTGAGTGCAGCTTAAATCATAACTGCCGCCGACAACTTATCTTATCTTTTGCTTTTTGAAACAGGCATATTTGCTGCCTGCCATTCACCCATACCACCTTTCAAGTTGTACAGGTTTTCAAAACCTTGCTTACTCAAAAGCTGAGCGGCTTGAGACGAGGTCATGCCAGCATTGCATACCAATATAATGGGACTGGCTTTATACTTTTCAAGGGCTGATATCTGATTATTTTTAATATCGGCGAGCGTAACGTTAAGTGCATCAACAATATGGCCCTTGCGGAACTCGTCATTCGAGCGCACATCAACCACTTTAGCATCCTGTCTATTCACCATAATCGTTAATTCTTGATGAGAAATACTTTTGATTTTTGACATGCTTGATTTGATTATACTCGCGACAAGCACAACAAATAATCCCACCCAAGCCAGACTGAGCATTGAGTGAGCTTTAAAAAATTCGATATATTCTTGCATGATGATTGCCCGCATAAATGGCGAAAATTCGATAAGGGCACAGAGTATACCGATTGCCTTGGCAGAATGCAGCAGTTTAGTCACAGTTCGAGATCGCACTTTTAGTGCAATTGACTCTGTACTTGTCACAAGCCACTCACAGAATCGGGCGAATTAGTGATTCGATGACCTTAATCGGGGTAAAGCGCTTTTTCATACCCCGCTAACGTAGTAATATTTGACCAATTTCAGATTTCTATCGCTTCTATAAAACTTAAAGGTATCACTATGACGACAGCTAAACGTCCGCTCGCGTTGTTGATCCTCGATGGCTGGGGCTACCGTGAAAACACGCATAATAATGCGATTTTCCACGCCAAGACTCCGGTACTCGACCGTCTCAACGCTAAATATCCCCATAGTTTGATTTCAGGTTCTGGCTTAGATGTTGGCTTACCTGATGGCCAGATGGGAAATTCTGAAGTTGGCCATATTAACTTAGGCTCTGGCCGTGTGGTTTATCAAGAACTCACTCGTATCAGTAAAGCCATTGCAGATCATGAGTTTGAAAAAAATCCTGCGCTATGTGATGCGGTAGACTCAGCCATCAAAGCTGGCGGAGCAGTACACATTATGGGCTTGCTTTCTCCCGGTGGCGTCCACAGCCATGAAGAGCATATCGAAGCTATGTGCCGTATGGCCGTTGCGCGCGGTGCAACTCAGGTTTATCTGCACGCTTTCCTCGACGGACGCGATACGCCACCGCGCAGCGCTAAGGGTAGCTTGAGCCATTTTGATGATCTGTTTACTACATTAGGCCATGGCCGTATCGCATCGATTATTGGTCGTTACTTTGCTATGGACAGGGATAATCGTTGGGATCGCGTGTCACAAGCCTACGATTTAATCACCCAAGGCAAGTCAAAATTCCAATACGACAATGCCGTTACAGCATTGGAAGCAGCTTACGAACGTAACGAAAACGACGAATTCGTCTCTTCATCTGCGATCACAGATGCCAACGGTCAAGTTGCGACCTTAAAAGACGGCGATGCCCTGATTTTTATGAACTTCCGTGCTGACCGTGCCCGTCAAATCACCCGTAGCTTTATTCACCCAGACTTCGATGGTTTCGAACGCGCTGTTATGCCGAAAATGCACTTCGTCACTTTGACTGAGTATGCTGGCGACATCACAGCACCTATCGCTTATCCATCTGAAAACTTAGTGAATACCTTAGGTGAAGTGCTGCAGAAACAAGGTCGTACTCAGCTGCGTATCTCTGAAACTGAGAAATACGCCCATGTGACTTTCTTCTTTAACGGCGGTAAAGAAGAGCCATTCGAGGGAGAAGATCGCATCCTAATCAACTCGCCTAAAGTGGCAACTTACGATCTACAGCCTGAGATGAGTTCAGCTGAGCTGACTGACAAGCTAGTCGCAGCAATTGAATCAACTAAGTACGACGTGATCATCTGTAACTACCCCAATGGTGACATGGTTGGCCACACAGGTAATTTCGATGCCGCCGTTAAAGCTTGTGAAGCTGTCGACGCTTGTATCGGCCGTGTGGTTGATGCGCTGGCGAAAGTGGGCGGTGAATGTATTATTACCGCCGACCACGGCAATGCCGAGCAAATGACCGACGAAACCACAGGTCAGGCTCACACAGCCCACACCAGTGAACTCGTGCCTTTCGTCTTTGTTGGATGCGATGCGACCATAGATGAAGGTGGTAAACTCAGCGATGTTGCACCTACCATCTTGACCTTGATCGGCGAAGCCATTCCAGCTGAGATGACGGGCAAACCCTTAATCCACATAAAAGAGTAACCGTTACCTAGTGAGCACTCGACTCCTTGTTAAAGCCAGCATTATTGCTGGCTTTATGATGTTATCTTTCTCGGCACACGCTTCTGATTTGGAGAAGCGTAAGTCCGAGTTAAAATCAATCCAAACGCAAATAAATCAACAACAAAGCGCATTAAAAACCACCAGTAAACAAAGAGAAAAACTGCTGTCATTGCTGCGTAGCGATGAAGAAGCGATTGCGTCAGCTGCCAAAAAAGTCAACAGCACCAAAAATAGCTTAGCGCAAATCGACACTAAACTTGTCGAGCTAAAACAACGTCAAGATGAGTTAGAAACGCTTAAAGTGACTCAACAACAAACACTGTCGAAACAGCTGTCGAGCGCCTATCTTGCCGGTAATCACGATTACACTAAGATGATGCTTAATCAGCAAAGTCCCGCCACTATCGAGCGTATGTTGGCTTATTATCAATACCTCAATAAAGCGCGGATGAAGTCGATCAACGAATTAAAGCAAACCTTGACCGAGCTAGATGAGATCAAGGTGTCGCAAACGAGTAAGCAAAAGCAATTAACGAAACTCGTGGCCGAACAACAAGTACAAGCTAAACGTTTGAGCCAAGAGCAAGATCAGCGTCAACTGACCATCAAAGAGCTGCAACGCACCTTAAATTCTAAGGGTGCAGAGCTCGAACAGTTGCAAATTGAAGAGGCCAGCTTAAAGCGTGTCGTTGAACAAGCGCTGCGGGCCATGAAAGATAACCCCTCGATGGAAGGCTTTGGTAAACAAAGTGGCAAACTTAAATGGCCGACAAAAGGTCGTGTGAGTGCTAGCTTTGGTAGCCAACGCTCCGGTCAAGTAGTATGGAAAGGCACTATGTTGTCTGCACCAGAAGGGCAAAATATTCGAGCCGTTTCAGGTGGTAAAGTCATTTATGCCGACTGGTTACGCGGTTTTGGTCTTGTCATGGTCATCGATCACGGTAAAGGTTATATGAGTCTTTACGGTCACGCTCAAACCCTACTAAAAAGCCCTGGTGAGATGGTAAAAAGCGGTGAAGCGATTGCTTTAGTCGGACGTTCAGGTGGACAGAGCGAGCCTGGCCTATACTTTGAAATAAGGCATAAAGGGCAAGCCGTCGATCCAGCGAAATACTGTCGCTAATCAAAACGGTCCCCTTATCACAGGGGACCGTTATGAAATACATGATCCGCTATATCAGTTGCGTTGGATTAGGTCTCACTTTAGGCCTATCCATCAGCCTCTCCAGCCAAGAGAACGCGAAATCCTACCGCGACAACTTTGACTATCCATTACTACAAGATGTACTTGAAACGGTTGAAACTTACTATATCAAAACCGTTCCCAAAGAAGAGCTCGTGCAGGCCGCCATCAAAGGCATTTTTGAACATCTCGACCCCTATTCCAGCTTCTTGAATCATCAAGAATTACTCGATCTTAAAGATTCGAATCGCGGCGAGTATTTTGGTTTCGGTTTCGAAGTCGCGGCCCAAAAAGACCACATCAGCATCATAGCCCCCTTTGCCCATTCTCCCGCAGAGCAAGCGGGAATACGTGCGGGCGATATTATTATTAAACTTAACGACACCCTGGCGACTGAAACGAATCTAGCCGATATCCTTACTGAAATAAAAAGACATAGTCTCAATAATCAGAGTATTAACTTAGAGCTAAAACACAGTAATGACAATGCCACCTTTAAAGTGTCACTCAAGCCAAGCAATATCACTATAGAGTCGGTCAGCACTCAACTGCTTGATGGCAATATTGGCTATGTCAGATTAAGCAACTTCCAAGAAAACTCTACCGAGGATATGGTGCGCTCGCTCAGCCAATGGCAAAACAAACCACTCACAGGACTTATCTTAGACCTACGTAATAATCCCGGCGGCCTACTCGACCAAGCGGTTAAAATTGCGGATCTATTTCTCGCCAAAGGACGCATAGTCTCGACCTCTGGCCGCTTCTTCGATGCTAACTCCGACTACTATGCCTCACCGCAAACCATGCTGACTAACGTGCCTATGCTAGTGTTAATCAACAAAGGCTCGGCCTCTGCATCCGAAGTTCTCGCCGCCGCATTACAAGAAAATGGTCGTGCTAAACTCTTAGGTGAGACCAGTTTTGGCAAAGGTACAGTACAAAGCCTGATCCCCATTTTAGAAGATGGTAACGCGATTAAACTCACAATTGCCCAGTACAATACTCCTAGAGGTGAAAACATTCACAACATAGGGATCATCCCCGACATAAAAATTGCCGCCGAAACTGGTTCCGGCGTTGGTAATTTAGCTATAATCGACGCCCTATCAGCCCATGCATCACTGGCCCAAGATCATCAAGTGACCTCTGCCATTGCATGGATACAGCACCATGATGAATAAGAAGAAATTGTGCGCTTACTTTATTCCTTAGCCCTATTGGCCCTAAGCATTTCTCAAAGCTATGCAGCCCAGCTTGCACTCATTATTGATGACATAGGTTATCGTCATACAGATAAAGCCGTACTGGCACTGCCCAATACAGTAACACTCGCTGTATTACCTCATACCCCACTTGGCAAAGAACTCGCTAACGCAGGACACCAAAAAGGCCACGAAATTATGCTACATCTTCCCATGCAGGCGCTTAATGGTAAGACATTAGGGCTGGGGGGGTTAACCAATATGATGACTGAGACACAAATTCGCACCAGTGTTATTGATGCGATTAACAGCGTTCCCTTTGCCAAAGGTGCCAATAACCACATGGGGAGTCTATTAACTCAACTGGACGATCCCATGCTATGGGTCATGGAAGCACTCAAACAAAAGCAGCTGTATTTTGTCGATAGTATGACAACACGATTCACTAAGGCAGGGGATAACGCAGATAAGCTAGGCATTCCTTTACTAAAACGCCAACTGTTTCTAGACAATGATACTAGTGCCAATGCACTCGAGAGACAATTTAACTTAATGATAAGTCAGGCACATACCCAAGGTAGCTTGGTGGCGATTGCCCATCCTTATCCGGAAACTATGCGCTTCTTGGAGGCTAACCTACACAGACTTAAAACCGAGGGGATTGATCTGGTGCCAGCATCGAGTTTGCTCCCCATCGGTATTGCACTTAAAAGTGGTACTAATCCAGTTGCAGTACTGAAATAGAAAAGTCTGGCAGCAAGGCGACTAACTCATCACGGTTACTCACAATATCCAGCAAAGTATATTGATCCAGCACATTCAAATAAGCTTCAACAGCCTGAGCTAACACGCCTTTAAGCTTACAGGCTGGTGTAAATCGGCAGTAAGGTTTGCTGCAATCAATCGGGGCGAGTGAGTTTTCTAACACTCGAACTAACTGGCCTAGGTTAATCTCACTCGCAGGCTTACCCAAACGGAAACCGCCCATCTTACCGCGGATGGTTTCAAGGTAACCCATCTTGCCTAAATGATGCACTATCTTAGAGACATGATTTGGTGACAGATCAAACACCTGCGTAATTTCAGCAATCCTAAATAAAGTTGTTCTATCTGGCTGAACCGCTAAATACATCAGGGTACGAACGCCAAAATCGGTATAACGAGTTAACTGCATATTTCACCTGTCAGCGATAAACTTAATGAGAGGTCTGAGATTCGAGTTGGGTAATCAACCAAAGCGCCTCTTCGTTCGAATGACCACAAACATCTTCAGATGCATCGAAATCACTACAAACCGCAGGACGATCAGGCGAGCCGAAAATCAAACATAAATTGGCATCGCTCAATTGCACACAACGCTCACCCGCTGCCTTACCCTTTGGCATACCCGGAATACCGCTGCTTATTGAAGGCGCAATACAACAAGCACCACACCCAAGACGACAATTCATTTTCGTTACTCATGAAAGACATAAAGCATTATACCGTTTAATTTGTCCGAGATCAGTGTCACAGGTCAATACTGCCAAGTCGCGCACAGGAGGTTTTCAGAACGTGAAAGAAACAATATTGATAAAGTGGAATAAAGATCGGCAAAAAGTAGGTTTTGATTTTTAACATTGAAGCGAAAGCTTCATATTCTGATAAGGATTTCATCTACATGATAGCCGAGTATGAGGATAACCATGTGCTTCGAGCTCGAAGCATTAGCGTCACTGACACGAATTATCCGCGACGCCATAACGAAAAAAGCCTCATCTTTCGATGAGGCTTATCTCTTAATGTTGGCGGAGCGGACGGGACTCGAACCCGCGACCCCCGGCGTGACAGGCCGGTATTCTAACCAACTGAACTACCGCTCCTTTAGCTTAACGTCTGCACGTTAATCTAAATTAGGCGCTTGGCGATGACCTACTCTCACATGGGGAGACCCCACACTACCATCGGCGCGTTTGCGTTTCACTTCTGAGTTCGGGATGGGATCAGGTGGTTCCACAAGGCTATTGTCACCAAGCAAATTCTGTTTATTACCGTGTCCATCTCTGGACCACGTTAATAATAATTTGAAAAGCTGATTGTTTTGAGTCTTTAACTTTATCAAGTATCTGTATTCTGTCTAAGGCTTTTCGTACGACCTCCATGGAAGGAGGAAGTGCTAGAAAATGTCTGGAACATTTTCAGTAAAACCCATCTGGGTTGTATGGTTAAGCCTCTCGAGTCATTAGTACATGTTAGCTCAACGCCTCACAACGCTTACACACCATGCCTATCAACGTCCTAGTCTCGAACGGCTCTTTAGAGGAATTAAATTCCTAG
>NZ_JAKKRO010000093.1:0-12185 GCF_025654235.1 Shewanella sp. SM32
ATCCGAGCCAGCATGGGTGATGTGGGAGCGTGTTGGGATAATGCCGTTGTTGAGCGATTCTTTGGCAGCTTAAAACACGATTGGATTTTTAAAGTTAATCAACCAACAAGGGAGTTTATGAAGCAAGATGTGACTGCTTACATGAAATATTACAACTTGGAGCGACTTCATTCTGCTAATGGTGATCTGTCACCTGTAGAGTTTGAAAATTCTCAACTAAAAGTGTCCAGTTTGGGTTGACCAGTACAGGTTTTTTTGTTTTATTTTTAATATTTAAAATGGTTTTTCATAAAATTTAAAATTTCAAAAACTGATATTTACATATTTAAAATGCAAATACTGAATTATCAAGTATCAATATTTGTATTTAAGATTTACATAATTTTGCAATGTGACGCGCAATGTAAATCATTGTTTATATTTAAGTTGTTATTTGCAAGTGTGACGTGTGTCAAGAAAAAATAAGTGTTTTCAAATAATACTAAAGTTGCTTTAAAGGAGATAACAAAAAATAAATTAGTTTTTGGAGGCGTGTATGAATACTTCAGTCATTCTCAGCTATGCGTTTATGTACTTCGTACTATTCGTAGCAGTACCATTCGTGTTTGTGATGTTTGTCATGACTTGCATTAAGTTTTTTAAAGCAGGTCCTGATGAAGCCGCACATCATGAGATGAAACTTAAACCAGTATTGTTTGATAAACAAAGCTTCAATTTTTTTAAATCATTAAAAACAGTTGTTGAAGGTAAATACGATGTTTGTTGTAACGTGCCATTAGACACTGTATTTGAGATGGACAAACATGATACGGAATTAAATCATGAATGCCGACTCGATTATGTATTGATCGACCATGATTCATCTGAAGTGAAAATGGTTATCAGTGATTTTGGCAAAGAAACGAACTCACCACTGAAAAAACTGTTTAGCAAGTTCAATATCAGTTTCATTGAAATGAACCAGCATAAACAGTGGGATACTCAGAGTCTTAAGCAAGCCTTGGCTGTGTGATCTTGACCGTCGGGTTCGGAATTATCCGAACTCGACCCCTTCTTTACCTTCCTACGGATAAATGTGAGGACTTCCTATGTCCAAAAGACAATGGCTGTGGTCGTTACGCTTAGGTGCTGCTGCGTTGCTTTTAAGCTTTTCTGCAATGAGTGCTGAGCCAGCCAATCAAATTAACAGTGATGCTTGTATGAAGTGTCACAAGCGTAATGGTCAAATGTTAGGGCATCATGGTCAAGATGCGATGAAAATGAGCTGTTCTTCCTGTCATGGAGAAAAGGGCGATCACCCTAAGAAACCGAATGATATGGTGGTCTTTGGTATGGAAGAATCGTCGGATCTGACGGTTCAGCTGAGAGTGTGTCAGAAGTGTCATACCAAGAAAAAACTCAGTGGAGCAGATTGGACGCATAACGTACATGCTCAAAAAGTGCCTTGTGCCGCCTGCCATAATTTACATAGCCCAACGGATCCAATGGCGGATATGACGCCGAAGGTTCGCAGTGAGCTATGTAGCAGTTGCCACACTGGCAAGCAGGAGTAAGGTTATGGAAAATTCAAAAAGAAGATTTCTAAAAGGCACCTGTGCCTTATTTGCCGGCGCTACAGGTGCTTCATTACTCGCCACAGTGAATGCATCGGATAGTGTTAAAGCAGAACCTGATGTCAAATATGCACTTATTCATGATGAAACTAAGTGTATAGGTTGCCAAGCGTGTGAGGTGGCTTGTCGTGAGGTGAATAATGTACCCGAAGGTGTTTCTAGGCTTCAAATTAAACAAGCGGGTCCCTTTGGCGAATACCCTAATCAGTTTTATCACTTTAGTCGCAAGTCTTGTCAGCATTGTGAAGACGCGCCCTGTGTAAATGTATGTCCAACTGGAGCTGCATTTATTGATAAAGAAACGGGTATCGTTTCTGTCGACGCATGGAAATGCGTAGGTTGCCAATACTGTATTGCAGCTTGTCCTTATCAAGTCCGTTTTATTAATCCTGTCACCCATGCGGCGGATAAGTGTGATTTCTGCCGAGAAACTAACCTAGCTCAAGGTAAACAACCTGCCTGTGTTGCTGCTTGCCCAACAAAGGCACTCGTGTTCGGTAATTTAAAAGATCCGACTTCTGAGGTTGTTCAAGTTCTGCGGTCTAATCCAACCCAGCGCACTAAGGTTGATCTTGGAACGAGACCTAAATTGTTCCGTATCGTTGCAAAATCAGGGGAGGTGATACTATGAGTGCCCTACATTTTGATACCTTAGTGTGGCATTGGCCGATTGCAATTTACCTGTTTTTAGCGGGTGTATCTGCAGGAGCCATGTTCTTCGCCGTACTGTTGAAACATTTTGTTTTGAAGCAAAACGCCTATCAGTCTGGTTTTGTGCGAGCCGCTTGTATTGTCGCGCCTGTAGCTGTGATGGCCGGGTTAGGGATATTGGTCGCAGACTTAACTAAACCTCTCGATTTTTGGAAGATTTTGGTGTTCTACAACCCTAAATCTGTCATGTCGATGGGAGTGCTTATTCTGCTGATTTACCAAGTATTTATGTTTATGTGGATTGGTTTGACTTTCCGTAAACCTGTTGATGCTTGGTGTGAAACACGCTTTCCTATTGTGCTTAAGTTGACCGCATTATTGGCTCGATTTGAAGCGACAATTACAGGATTGCTCGTGATTCTATCCTTGGCATTGGGCGCGTACACAGGCTTCCTGCTCTCGGCCTTGCCAGGCTATCCCATGCTTAAAAACCCTGTGTTACCTCTGCTGTTTTTGGCATCTGGTTTGTCTTCCGGTGCGGCATCATCTTTACTCGGTGGCGTGTTGATGAATGGCAAACCTAATGACAAAGAGGTGCACTTTATCCACAAGGTTGAAATCCCACTGATTTTAGTCGAAATCGTGCTGATTTTTACCTTCTTTATGGGCTTAGTGCTAACAGGTGGACAGAGTAAAATAGCCGCCTTTAATGCCTTAGGGTATGGCTTCTGGGGATGGATTTTCTGGCTTGGTATTATTGGACTCGGTTTGTCTGGACCATTGGCGATGAATTTGTTTATGACTGCGACATCTAAACGGAAATGGGCCTATGTGGCGGGGACGGCTTGCTTGAGCTTGATCGGGGTATTACTGCTACGTAACTTCATACTCTATACAGGACAAATGACGATCGCTTAAGGCGTACCGTTAATTAATGACGAAAAAAATCATAATAATCAATGGAATCGACGGATCGCGGAAACAATGTCAAAGGAAAACATTGTAGATGAGGCCCTTGCGGCGCTGGCTGAGCTCTCAAGGGTTAAGTCTAGCCGCGGTTGGTTGTGTAACAGGGAGGTCGCTGGGCAAGGATGCCATATTTTACACTTCAATATTTTGCCCTGCCTCCAAACGGGCCTCGCCACCTTATTCCTAAGGGTGGCGTTTCTTGTTTTAGGGAGGCACTATTTACTCGCCGAGGTTATTAATCCATTCACTCATTACCACATGGGTTTTGATCTTGATGATGTCAGTGTGAGTGTCGATATACTCACGGATCTCATGCAGGCGGCGCATCGAGGGCGCATGCACGTACACGAGTAAATCCATATCACCAGAAATACCACGGCAGGTAATCACTTCGGGGATCGCTTGGAATACGTGTACCACGTCGGCGCAACGTGGACATTGATGCTGGATTTCGAAATAAGCCGATACTCCTTCTTTTTGCGACTCACTCAAGAGCACTTGATAGCCACGGATCACTCCAGTTTGTTCGAGCTTTTTTATGCGCTCGGCAACCGCACTACGGGATAGATTGACCTGTTCGGCGATATTCGACACGCTCTGGCGCGCATCCTGACGCAAACTATGAATGATGGCAGTATCGAATTTATCCAAGGGTGACTCCAGTGAAAATGGCTATATTGAATCTGTGTGTTATTTTGCCATTGGTTTGAATAACCACAGAATTTGCTGAGTATTTTTGCTTAAAATTTTACCAAAATTTAAGATGGCCGTCATTTTGATGGAAATAACGTTATTTGCCGCGATTTTACCGGTATTGGACGTGGAGAACACTGAAATTAACGGCAGATTGTAGGGCGAAATCTCATTATACTGACAGCTCAAAAACCACAGAATATTAACAGATGAATTCAAATAGCGGAACTATAGGTCGTTGGCAAGGTGCGGGTTTAATGGCGACCACTTTGCTCGGTACAGGGGTATTTATTTTGCCTCAGATGACTATTGAAAAAGCGCATTCTGGCGCGCTAGTCGCATGGATATTGCTCACCTTAGCCATTATTCCTGTGGCGCTGGTCTTTGGTCGTTTAGCGAGTGTATTTCCCCATGCCGCTGGCCCCGCTTACTTTGTCGAAAAAGCCTTTGGTCGCACCGCAGGTCGAACAATTGGACTGATCTTTTTACTGGTTGTGCCCATGGGGGCGCCAGCCGCGATTTTGATGACCTTCCAGTTTGTGAATGCCTTAATACCGATATCGGGTTGGTCCAAGGTTGGTGTTGAAATACTCGTGATTTTTGGCTTGTTTCTGATTAATTTAAGAGGCATCCAAGTGTCGGCTAAGCTGCAATTTGGCCTGACACTTTGCATTGTCGCCGTTGTTGTGGTCTTGTTTGGTGCGAGTAGTTTTCAGCAAGGTCATCTCACGACACTTGCTAGCCATGGTATGCCTGAAATGCCGACCGTGATGATTGCCGCTGGCATCGCTTTTTGGAGTTTCTTGGGTATAGAAGCTATGACCCATCTTGCCGATGATTTTCGTCGTCCGCAGCAGGATATGATCCCCGCTATGATGATGGGCACAGTGCTGGTGGGCGTGATTTATGTGGCTTGTACACTTTTACTGCTATTAGTGCCGACAGATAAAAGTGTCGCCATGATCGGCGTGTTTGACCAACTACTCGGTGGTTACGGCGCACAAGTGATTGGTGTGTTAGGTATCGCAAGTGGATTGGCAACCGTTAACGTGTATGCGGCCAGTGCGGCACGTCTGGTCTGGAGTTTTAGTTGTGAAGGCATTTTACCGCGCTTCTTTGCCGTTAAGAATGCCCACGGTGTGCCCATTCGAGCACTTGCTGCGCTGTTATCTGTGATGGCAAGCGTGATTGTACTGACTTACCTTACCGGGCAAGAGCTAGAGCACCTTATCGCATGGAGCAACGGCGTATTTGTGGTGATCTATTTGATGGCTATGCTCGCTGCTGCTAAGTTATTACCACGGCACAATTGGCCGCTGGTGGCGCTGGGTTGTGCGTTTTGCTTAGTATTAGGTTTTGCCCTAGGTGCAAGTATGTCCTATGTGCTTGTGTTGATCTTAGTGGTCGCGCCATTTTTGTGGTGGCAAAAGACCCATATTAGTCGCAAACAAAGTTTGGCGTTACCTGAGTAATATTCGCACCCTCTGGGGCTAAATCAACATGATGGGTTAATTAAAAAAGCCCCGAACTCTTTATTGTCATAAGAGTTTGGGGCTTTTTTGTGTGGCTTAGTGGATTTCGAAACTGGATATGATTGAGTGCGATTAAATTGAATGAAATAAAGAGGTAAACCTTAAGTCTGATGGCCGCCAAGCTTTGTTGCCGAAGGACTGCACATTACTGATATTTAATGTATCTCGGTGAGCGAGGCGATAACTTGTGTTCTATATTTTGATCATTCATACGGAAGGAGAATAAATATGGATTCAGCTGCGTTGCTCAATCGTGTCGATGAGTTACCTAGGTTACCTAAGGCGATCAGTGAATTGTTAGATGCGGTCAATGATGACAATGCGACAGTAAAAAGCATTGCCACTAAAGTTTCACACGATCCCTTAATCAGCGCTAGGGTGTTACGCCTTGCTAACTGTGCCCACTATGGACGCAGTCGAGAGGTTGGCACTATCGATGAAGCTGTTGTGCGTCTTGGGATGCAAACCCTACGAACCTTAGTGCTCGCATCGGCGGTGATTGGTGCTGTCCCTAAGTGTGAAGGAATAGATTTAGCCCAGTTTTGGGGGCAAACCTTTGAGATTGCGCTTTATAGTCAAGAAATGGCAAAGCGTTGTGGCGCAGTCCCAGAAGAGGCTTTTACTTGCGGTATCTTACATCGTATTGGCGATCTATTGATTGCGGCAGTATCGCCTGAAGATGCGGCGAAAATTGCCGAAGCTGTGGCGCAGGGCAAAGATAAGCATCAGTTTGAGCGCGAGTTACTCGGATATGATTCCCCGGATATTGGCGCATTACTAGCGAAAAATTGGAAGTTTACACCAGCGTTAGTGCAAGGCATTTTGTATCAAGACCACCCTAAGGATTCAAACCCATTTTCAAAACTTGCTGCGTTATTATGCTTATCTTACAAAGTTCTAGATGAGTGGGATACGATTGAGGATGAGGAGAAAACCAGTTGGTTATCTCAATTAGCGACTAAGAAAGGATTGAAGATGGAGATGGGCGGGCTAAGGACTAAGTTGACTGAATTACACGGTTCGGGATATGAAATCGGTAAAGCGTTAGCTTAGAATTTTGTTTCGCTTAGTGTTTTGATGAGTAGGGTGGCAGTAAAAATATTTTTAGCCAAAGAGCGATATCAATTTAGTTTTAAGAAGACAATCGCGTGAATGGGGAACGGACGTTTCGCATTCACGCTTTTTTATGGGCTTTTGTTGATTTGCACTTTGACTGAATAGTGGATGTGGCTAGCCAGTTTGTTGGGTTGCAGCTATGGCAAGATTACGCATTTGGATCAACTCGCTGTGTTTGAGGTGCAACAAATCGGCGGTGCGTCGAATGATCTGGTCTTCATATTGGGATAGCTGGCCATCGGCGTAGGCCAGTTGCCACATTGCGAGCAACAATTGCTGCTTTTGCGCTAGGCTAAATTCAGCGTTAATGGCTGAGGTGAATTCAAAGAGTGAGGTCGCGCTGCCTTGTACGCTTTTAGCTTCATCAATCAGTATCTTAGCGTCTACTTCTGACATTGATAAGGTATCGGTTAGCAGCTTAGGTAATAATGCTTCTTCCTCTGCCGTTAAGGTCTCATCGGCAAATACGACTTCAAGTAACATACTCGCTGCGGCCAGTTTAAGTTGATGTGCCTTGTCTTCAGGGGAGACTGCTTGAGTATGAGCTTCAAAAAATCGTCTTAATTTCGCAATCATATTTGGCGGTTCTCATGCTGGAGGGAATATAAAGTAGAGTCGATTGGGAAGTGAAAGTTCACCCTAAATCTTGTATTGCTTAGGGTGAGGTAAGACTGAATTACAGTAGCGAGTTCAGACCTTTCATCAGTAAGTCTGAGGTGCCTTCAGTGCCATTGGTATCTAAGTAAGACTTAGCTATGTTGATCATTGGCATTGCTAGATCTTTAGAAATGCCCAATTTTTCAAAGGCGTCTAATACCATAGCACTGCCTTGCAGTGATGAACCTAAATCACCCGCTTTGGATAATAAGCCAGAAACACCCGATTTTGAGTCCAATTTAGGCGCAGCGGCGAGCAAACTATCGGCATTAGGAATGCTGGCAGCCAGTTTTGAGTAGTCGGTTGTTCCTAGGCTTGATTGCGCTAAGCCTAATAAACTGCCTAAGCCACCTTCGGCTTGAGTTTGGTTTAAACCCAATTGTGACATGACGCTGCCAACTAAATCATTCGACTGAGTTGCCGCTGCTGTAGTGGTCGCTTTTTCAGTTTTGGCTTGAGTTCCTGCCAAGTTATCTAACCAGCCTGCACTGGCGGGCGCCGCTAAAATACAAGTGCTGAGGAGGATAGAGAAGGTCAGAGTGTGTTTCATATGGAAGCGTCCTTTGATGGTTTGCGCACGAGTTCGCTGGACAGTTTAGCGGGTTTGTCACTTTTGTTGCAGTAGTTTTCTGTGATTTACGGTTCACACTGGTGATTTCTACTGTGCATTGCCAAGGGATTTTCGGTATCCTTAGCGGCAATTCTAAGTGTTAATTCATTTCAATTATTTGGAAAGTCGCATGTCACTATCCGCAATTTTGTCAGAAGCCTATAACTTCTTCCGTAATCATCTGGCGCAACTCGCTATGCTGACGATCCCATTACTCTTGATCCAAGTGGGGATCCAGTTATGGCTTGGTATAGAGATGAGTAAAGTTGATCTAGAAAATCCACAGTTTGGCGCTCCGCATATGATCGCCATGATGCTGTTACTACTTACTTTTTCGGTATTAATTGCCGCTTTGACTCTGTTTTTAGAACTGCGCTCACAAGGGCATAGTCCTTCAGCGGGAGTGGTGTTGAAGGCGAGTTTACCTTTTGTTCCACCATTATTATTGGCTGGGGTGTTTTCTGGTCTAGCGATTTTAGCACCAGTGATGCTGTTTGCCGCCTTCGGTCCTGTGTGGCTGGTAGGATTGGTAATTAGCTTCTATCTCTTTGCGCGTTTAGCCTATGTGAACTTTATGGTTGTGGTTGAGCGCTTAACACCGCTAGAAGCGATTAAGGGTAGTTTTAGTTTTAGTGGTCCTATCGTACTAAAAACCATTGCATTATTGATGTTGTATTTACCACTCTCTGTCATAGGTAGCCAGCTTTCTGGGTTAGCGTCCATGGGCGGATTACCTGTGCAAATGTTAGCGGATACTTTTATGTCTTTTATTGGATTATTCGTTAACGTCGCTTTGTTCCGCTTATATATGGTGTCGAAAAAACCAAGCGTCGAATAGTGCAACATCAATTCAGCCTGTAGGGAATCACTCATGGGGACGAAAACAGTCATTAAGGATAGTGAGTTTATCCACGATTTTTCGGTCTCCTTGAGTGATGATTACCTCAAGGCGAAAAGCTATGTGCAGGATGTGCCGACACAGTCGCTGCTGCACATTCGCAGTTTTACCCATAAACTTACAGAGTTACTGGGGCAAGATAAGCAAATCGCGTTTTCCAGTCCGAATTTATACGATAGGATCGAACAGCTAAATCAGCGGCGCGTGATTGATGTGAAGACCACTCGTGCCCTGCATCGATTGCGTGCCGACGGTAACCGCGGTGCTCATCCTGAGAAATACCATCTCACCCAAGAACAATTACTCGCGCTAGCGCAAAAATCCATTAAAGATGTCCTGACTTTAGTTGAGCACTTGTATCCTAAGGTTAAAGGTCGAGTTGCCCCTGACTACTGTTATGAAGCGACTGACGCAATGACGGTGAGGGACTTATGTTACCGCGCTGTGATGGAAGATGACCCGCAAGCGCAGTATTTGGTGGGGATATCGTTTAAGATCAAGGCTTTGATACTGAAAGAACAAGAACAGCTCAAAGAGCAAGAACTTGCGGCAGAAGCCGAAGCTATATCAAGCCAAGATTTATCCACAGTTTCACCTCTAAATACCATTTCTCACATTAGCGCAGCTGACAGTTTTGCCCGAGCGGCCTATTGGTTTTCCCTTGCGGCACCTAAGCACATGGAAGCCTTACATGAGCATGGCGTAGCACTGATCCACGGTTATCAAGGCGCGCCAGAAGTGGCTAAAGGTGAACAGATCATTGCCACTGCAGCAGCAGCAGGTGTGGTCAATGCGATGGCGTTATTGGGATATTTTTATCTTGTAGGCAGTGAGTCGTTTCAACCCGACAGCAAGTTAGCACAGCAATATTTACAAGGTGCGGCAGATGGCGAGCAAACCGAAGCGATGGCGAATCTAGGTGTATTGCATTACCAGCAAAAGAACTTAACTCAAGCCTATCATTTTATAAGCAAAGCCGCGCAAGCAGGTTATCCCCATGCCCAGTATCATTTAGCATTAATGCTTGCCAATGGAGATGGTTGTACTCGAGATATGATTGCCAGTGAGCATTGGATGGCCGAAGCTGCCGAGCAAGGACAACTCGATGCTATGCTCACGCGGGCGCAACATATGCTCAATGATGACAATGCCTTTGGCAGTGATTTGACTCAAGCTGAGGATTATTTGCGCCAAGTGATCAAATATAGCCACAGTGTGCCTGCGATGATTGAGCTGAGTATGGCACTGGCCGACGGTATCTTAGGACGAATTGATGTCGTTGGATCTGCTGCTTTGCTTAAGCTGGCACGGCAAAATGCCAATAAAAAAGAGGCGGATATTATCGAGCCTCTGTGGCGTTCACTGGTATTACAGATTGAAAATGTGCTTGAGGTAACCCAAGATCCCGCCGAAATTCATAGCCTTAAACGTGCGCAGACCTTACTCGCTTGAGCGCAGTTTTGCTTCGATTGAACTAGTGTTCATCCTCTTTATGCTCAAAAGTGCGCCCTTGATGGCGTGTCGCATTAGATTCCCTAACAATAGTGTCAGATCCATAAACCTGACTCTGCGGCTCCTCTGTTGCGTGGGCATGCTGCGTTGCGCTTGCCTGAGCCTGATTAAACTTAGCCAACTGACGTGCCATATAAAAGCGGCTAAATAGGACTAAACAACCGAGCGCAATCGCGCCAAATAAGAGCACGAAGGGCAATAAAAATAGTGATAAACAAATTAGGCTAATGCTAATTGCCATCGCTAACCAAGCCCGTGGGCCAGAAATTCGGGTCTGCAGTGGGCTCTGTTGGAACTGTTGAAAAATCATAAGAACTCCTCGATAGGCAGTGGACATTTAGTGTGCAATAGCGAGTGCGTCTAGGTCACGTTAATCTTGATTAATTTACTTTCTTTTACTCCGGAGGCCATTTTGGTGTTGCGCATTACTTTGATATGTGATCGCATGCTTATCTATATGTTGTTGCTCGAATAACGGTTAGTTAATTATATGTGTTTGCTAAAATCTTTTTGATGTAAATCTGAGCAATTTCTTTGCTAACTGTACATAATATGAGAAAATTCAGCTCAAATTTAACTGCAGTTTTAACTCAGTTAGCCGCCTTATTATATTGGTTGTAAATGTTCGTTCGACCCGCTCAAACACCCTCTTGTTTCACTGCTTTGTTAATTAATTAGACGCCAACATGAACTCATATTCGCTCAAGCAAAAAATTCTGTTCTCTGTCGTGGCAGCCCTTTCACTCGTGATTGGTTTGTTGTCATGGCAAAGTTATTCCAGCCAAAAATCCCAGCTGTTACAAAACAGCCTAGAACAAGTGCAGCGCTTAGGTGAACAGCAGGCTGAGCGGATCCAAGAATGGTTGGCTGGCCGCCAAGATATTATGGGAGCCCTGGCGAACAAAGTTGAAGGTGACAGCCTCAATACACTTCAACAAGCACAGGCATCGGGCCGTTTTCAGCTGACCTATTTTGGCTCTCAAGCAGGGCAAATGTTGGATTCTGATCCGAGTATTGATCGTACGGGCTATGATCCTCGCAGCCGCCCTTGGTATCAACAAGCCATCAGTGAGCGCGGTCTTATTTTGACAAAACCTTACGTGGATGTTGCCTATAACATTCTGGTTGTGACTATGGCACAGCCTACCGCACAAGGTGTTGTGGGTGGTGACTTATCTATCGCAAGCCTAGTTGACGGTGTTAATCGGATGAAGTTACCGGCAAACGGTTATGCCATCATGATGCACAAAGACGGCACAGTGATCGCTTATAAAGATCAAGCTAAGACGATGAAACCTATAGGTGAAATCGACAACGAGCTTAATCGCAACTTACCAGAACAGAGCCGTGCAGCGGGCACTCTGTTGCCTATGTATTTTGAAAATGAAGGACGTGACAAATTAGTCTGGAGCGTTGATATCCCTAATACAGATTGGGAATTAGTGTTAGTGCTTGATAAGGAAACGCTAGAAGCGCCATTGTCTAACCTATTACTCACTCAATTGGGTCTCTCTGCACTCGTACTGTTGCTGAGTGTGTTAGCCATTTCTTGGTTAGTTGGCATGTTACTGGGTCCTCTGAGTCGAGTATCGCAAGCTCTTGCGCGTATTGCCGATGGTAATGGTGATTTAACTCAACGTATTTCTGTCGACACTCAAGATGAAGTGGGCGTGCTTGCCGACAGTTTTAACCGCTTTGTGGGCAGTCAACATCAGCTGATCAGCCATATTCGCCAATTAGCGAATGAGTTAGATGCCGATGCTGAACGTAGTCTTGCCACCACGCAAACTTCAGTTGCGGAGTTACAACGTCAGCAGCAAGAAGTCGCTATGGTCGCGACTGCGGTAACTGAAATGGCGAGTGCGACTAATGAGATTGCAGCCAATGCTGAGAACACGGCAACAGCGGCTCAACAGTCTGCAGCGAGCAGTTTA
>NZ_JAKKRO010000094.1:0-11749 GCF_025654235.1 Shewanella sp. SM32
GAAGTTCTGGGCAGTATTGGTGTAAAGAATGTTGTAGGATATTGGCTTCGCGCATCTTGTTGTCCAAGTGTAGTTTTTAGCGAAACCATTTGATCATGCAACAAGATGCGCTTCCACCCTAATTTGATGATTTATTTGTAAATCATCAGGGGATTCTTCAGAGCTTTCACAGGTGCAGGGGCGAATGAAAATCGGTGATTTTCGCGCTTATGAGCGAGAGGCAGGGATTGCCGAACTGGAGTGCTTTACATGGATGTAAAGCGAGGACTTCGGAAGCGATAGCAAATTTGCCAATGAGCACAAGGAGCTTTCAACTCCGTTGGGGGCGTCATGGAGCATCCAAGGAGGATAGGACGAGCAGTCCTCCTTGGTCGGGTGTGGGGTGAAGCCCCACGACTTTCTCGGCTGTAAGCCCGCAAAACTCAACGTAAATCAAATAGTGATTTACGTTGCCCCATCACACTGTGACTTACCTGCTTGATAGCAACTTGGTTGACGTGGGCATACGGCGCCGCGAGAGCAAATAAGGCGGGCATCGTTTTTGATCCCGCGTTCTATCCAGTTGATATTGAGGATTTTTGCGACGCTGACCAGATCGCTTTTAATGTGTTTGGGAATAGTGACTGAACCGCCGCTGGCGACACAGGCATCTTTCAGGTCGTGGGCGATAGACAGGGCATCTTTACCCTGTGCTTCAATCGCTGGATTTAAATCTATGCCTGCACAGAGAACATGCGGGTTGCCCGCCGAGTCTTCGACTTTAATCGACTCGCAGCAGTAAATGCGTGGTTCGTTGCCGACGTTTAAAATCGAAATCTGTGCCGAAGTGCCGACCGTCGGCTCGCTGATCATCCTAAAGACGGCCCAATGCTGACAAGGGTCTTCCACTAGTCGCATATTGCCCCAAGGCAGTGGAATCCCGTTACCACGGTAAACGGCTTTGAGCTTGCCCGGTGCGTAAGCATCGAAATAATGCCAATGGGGATAAGGAGAGACGACAGTCATACGCCGCATGGCGACTGAAGCTGACACTTGCAGTTGCTTGTGTACTTCAATCTCATAACCGTGGCGGTCGAGTAATTGGCGATAAGGCACTTTAGGACACAGCAGCGCACCGGCGAAGAAGCTCGATTCAAAATCGCGCCATGCATGCAAGATATCCTGCGCGTTCAAGGTATTGGACTGCATACCCGCCTCTTCATCCACTTCTAATTTGCGGCCTGAGATCATCACACTCTTGAGGCCATCCTTGTTGTGCAACACGCAATGACCTATGTGCACGGCTAAATCATATTTGAGTCTGTTGGGGCGATTTTTGAGGATTTTATTTACATAAATCGTGCTCGGCGGCTCAATAAATGAGGTGACCAACTGACGCGAACTCACGCCCATTTCATCGATAACTTCCTGCGGCGTACTGTCTATCCACTTAATTTTTAATCCCATTCCCTTAGCAATATCCAGCATATCGTCCAGAGATAAGGGCATACGTTTGAGGCCGACTTCTTCAGCGGCACGTTCAAGATCAGGGAAATGATTTTGATGGTGTTCTTGATGGGCGCGGATCAATAAATGGGCAAACTGCCGACCTGAGATCCCTGTTTGCGACAGCATCTCAGGTATCGCTATTTGTAAAATATCATTGGAAAACAAAAAGCTGGGTTCGAGTGCCATACCACTTATGCCACCACGTCGACCCTTGTCTGGCGTAATGGCGTTTTCTTCGGGCACATCGTCTAAGAACCATTCGGCGTCTTTTTGAAAAACCGCGGCGATCACAGCCAGCATTCCGGCACTCGGCACACGCTTGCCACGTTCGATCATCGACAAATATGACACAGAGGGCGCACTTCCCGCGTCGACTCGAATGCATCGTGCCGACAAATCTTCCATAGTTAAATTATTACGTTTCCGTAGGTTACGTATTTTTGTGCCTAGGAAATGTGATTTTCTCATCAAGCTCTGGTCATTGCGCATTTTGTAAAATTCACAGTGTAAAATTTTTATTGTGAAATTGTAGTCAAAAAAAGACTAGACTACAAATCAAGCAATCAAGCAATCAAGCAATCAAGGAAAGGCTAATGCGAACAAGCTAAGCCATTCCAGTACAAGAAATGCTTAACCACTCCCACTAAAAGTGGCTAAGCACTCAAAGCGGACAAACCAAATTGAAGACAAACTTTGATAAGCCAAAAGTTAAATCAAAACCCTGAATTTTTTTTAAATTGAAAGAGTGAGAGGAACAAGCGATGAATATGTCAATTATCAAGAGCAACCAGATCCAACCGAATCTAAACAGCCTCATCGCAGAAGAAGTGCTAGCCGTGGCCCAAGTCAATGTCGCCGAGCACGAGAAGATCGCTAATGCGAAACAATTCCTCGACCGCCTCTTTCCACTTAACTCTGGTTCACACCAAGATGTGAGCAGCTATGTGGTTTACTACCAACACCTGTTGGCCTTTTTTGCCGACGGCAGCCACAGTGGTTTACGTCAGCCAAAACAGTTTGTGGCCTTTAACGGCACTAAAGATGCGCCTTGCGCCATAGTATTACAGGACCTAGGTTGCCACGTTGAACTCAGTTTCGACCGCAGTGGCATGATAGGTGCGAGAGACGTTGCCAATCTGGAAGATATCCAAATCGGAACGTCATTAAACATGGTAGTCGGAACACCAGAGTCACGTTCTGCCGCATCGCGCCATTGGCTCAGCCTATTACATGCGGGTATGTCCAGCGCCAACGACACCCAAGATAAGTTGTTTACCGCAAAGGATGGCAGCGATTATAACTTGAAAAGTATCGTAAATTTATAATTTCACTCTTTATAATCTAGCCATTTACAATTTCGCCAAGGAGATGAACTGAGCTCAGTTCATCTCCTTCGATTTACCCTCCTACTTTGCCAAACCTTCTAAGAGTCAATAAAACTGATTAACTAGATAAGTTTAATTGATTTTATTGAGGCTCATACACACAGCTATAATGCCCTCTTTCATCTGTCTCCATGATCAATCCAATTGATCGCCATTTTGTATCCGTCGCTTAATGTGAAGATCTGTGGTTGGAACGATAAACCGAATCGCTCGAGCCTAAGGCGTTATGAATTCTTCATCGACATCACAGCAAAATAATAAGACTCATCGCATCGTTTTCATCTGTGCGGGTTTGTTATGCCTCGCGCCTTTTATCTCATCGCCCATGGCGCTAGTGTTAGGTTTTACCTTAGCCAGCCTTGGTTGGGTGCCAGTGCAATGGAATATCGCCGCACTCACCAAAAAACTCCTGTCTTATTCGATCATTGGCTTAGGGTTTGGGATTAACTTAAACGCGGCGATCGAGGCGAGCACCCACAACTTCGGCCTGATTGTTGGCTCAATCTTTTTCACCCTCAGCTTAGGGTTTATGCTCACCCGCGCCCTGAAATTTGATCATGTCACGGGCCACTTAATCGCCTCTGGTACCGCTATTTGCGGTGGCAGCGCCATTGCCGCAGTCGCTCCGGCCATCAATGCGCGTAACGATCAAACCGCCACTGCGTTAGCCTGCGTATTTGTGCTCAATTCAGTCGCGCTATTTTTATTCCCTGCACTCGGCCACTTGCTCAATATGAGCCAATACGATTTTGGCGTGTGGAGTGCCATCGCCATCCACGATACTTCATCGGTTGTCGGCGCGGCTTCAGCCTACGGCGATGAAGCCTTAAAAACCGCCACTACCATAAAACTCGCCCGTGCCCTGTGGATTATTCCGATAGCATTGGTCAGCGCTATGTTGTTTGGTGGCAATAAGCGCAAGCTTAACCTGCCGTATTTTATCGGTTTTTATTGTTTAGCCATTGCCGTGGCCCATTGGTTGCCACAATTCCACGCTGTTTATGACACCTTATTTATGGTGTCGAAACGGGCATTAGTCCTGTGTTTGTTTTTGATTGGTGCAGGAATTACAGTGCAGAAAATGCGGGCGAGTGGCCCCAAACCTTTGTTGCTTGGGGTGATGCTGTGGGCAGCAATTGGTATCACGTCTTTAGTGTATATTGTTTATTTTCAATAGCTAAGATTTAACTCAAAGCCAATCTACTCTGCCGTCGGCTTCATTCGCCAAGCCCAGTAGAGGACGCCAACAAAGGCGGAGAATTCGATAAGTGAACGCACGAGTCCTGTGGTTTGCGTCGAAGCGACCAAGGCAATCAGGCAAAACACGATAATCAGCCAGTTTTTCAATTGCATCTTCCTGCAAACTTAGGGGATGCTCATTATTGTTTAGAACTAAAAACTCAGCAAATATCGATTTTCAATAACAAATAGCTATAACAGCTAAGCCAATCCTGCGTTGATTAAGCTGCCTTAGGGCTTGATGCCGCTTCATTCGCAGCAAGATCTTGATTATGTTCTTGAATAAAATCTTCCATAAACCAAGCGCAAAAAGTATGGCGTCCATCGACTGCCGCTTTACCGTAAATGGTCGATGCCTGTTGTCTGACGGTTTTTTCTTTAGTCTGGCGCACTTCGGCAATTTCTTTAAAGCTTAAGCCCTTAAGTAATAAAAATGCCACTTGCTGCTCACTCTTAGTAAAGCCCCAAGTCTCGAATTGCTGCGACACAGCTTGGCTGTATTCTTGTCTGGCAGAGCGCATTTGCGTCGACATATTGTCGATTTTTTTATCCGCATGCTCCAACCGTTTAGCTAACGCTTTCACCTCGCGGGAGCGACGAATAAGGTCATAACTTAAGTACATGGCACCAATCACAGTGAGCACTAATAACATGGCTTCCTGGGCAATATGCCATTGGGGAATGCCCAATTGAATGTCGGAAGTGATGTCAAAAAGCTTAAAGCATATGATCAAGGCCAACAGACCAATAATGACAAAATCCTTCATCGAAAACTCCTAAATAAAAGCAAAATCAACCCATTAATTTATGGGACATATGTACCATAGACGGTTTTATGATACATGTCCCCCACGACTTTCGCCCACCAATCCCTACACTGACAGCACACTTTATTACCATAGAATCGTCCTATGTCTGTCAGTACGTCTTGTATCAAGTTATGTCTGTTGGCGACCTTAGTCAGCAGCAGTTTCCTGTGCCACGCCGCTAATTCCGAGCTATCTCAAGCACTCACCACCAGCCAAGCAAGATTACATTCTCTATCTCAATCGGGCGGCCAGTTACCGCAATCACAAATAAGCTTAAGCAGTTCATCTTGGCTCAATGGCCTGCCGAGCATTAGCTTGAGTCACTTAGGTAGCCTAGATAATGGTAACAGCTACGAGCAGGAACTCTCACTCAATTTGCCAATAAAATCCCCTGCTTTGCACAGCAGCGATAAGCAAATTAAACAACTCACCCAAGGCATTCAGGTGCAACAAGCCGCGCTGCAAGGCCTGTATTTATCGGGATTATTGCGACAAAGCCTGTGGGAACATCGTCTTGCTGCAGTGAAACTGGCCCAATTAGATCGCAAGAGCCAATTACTCGACAAGCTTCATAGTCAGCAAAAGCAACTCACAGATGCGGGCGAACTGCCGATTGCCCACATTCTCTTGTTAGAGCGCGAACTGGTGGATATTGCACTGGAGCGGGTCGACCTTAACCAGCAACAGGCTGAGGCGCTTGCCCTCTATCAACAACTCACCGGACAAGAGCAAATACCGCAGAACATAGCCGAAACCGCGCGGCCACTTTCTGCCAACAACCAATCCAATGACATGCTCGCGCAACATCCATTATGGCAATTATTGAGCCTGCAGAAACAGCAACAGCTGTTGATCATCCAGAGTCAGCAAGCGGGGAATAACGATCCTTGGGCAGTCTCACTCACGGCCAAAAATACCGCCGATAATCAAGTCGATGATCAACAGCTTGGCATCGCCGTTTCTGTACCACTGACCTTAGGTTCTGCCCTATCACAAACCGAATTATCCCAATGGCAACAAGCCAATACCGAGCACACGCTCAACCTCGACCGTACCTATATCGAACTGAAAACTCAGCTTAAAAAGCTAGAACAACAGCAACAAAACTTACTCGACCAACAGACATTGCTAACTCAAGCCTTACACCTTAGCCGCACCATCACTGAAGAGCTGGCCAAGGTCAAAGACCAAAATCAAGTTAGCTACGAAGTCTGGCTACGCCGCTATATGGATACCCTCGATACCGAATCCCGCTTAGCACTAAACCAAGTCGCGCAGCAACAACTGCACTCCCAACAACTGCAAGCCTTAGGAATTTCATTATGATGGCCAAGTACGGCGCATGCCTTTTCTGTTTATCCGCCAGTGTTGCCACTTTAGTGCAGGCTGAATCCTTAACGATAAGCTCCCTCGGTAATTTAGACCTGAGCTACGTACAACCACAGAAAGTCGCCAGTTATGAGGGCAGCCCGTTGCCCGCGCAGGTTGAAATCCTCCCCGGTAACGATTATTGGATCAGCACGCCGGAGAATATCCAGCAGATCAGCTTTCTCGTCGGCCAAGGCCAGCTCGTCACTAAAGGCCAAGCAATAGTTAAACTGACTGGGCCAGAAGTGTTCCACTACCTCGCCCAAGTCGAAGCCGCCAGCAGCTTATATCAACTGGCAAAAAGTCGTTATGAGCGCAATAAACTCTTAGTAAACAATGGCAGTATCAGCGCAGAAAAATGGCAAGAGATCAGCCAAGACTACTTCAGCACTCACCTCGAATACGAGCACATGCAGCATTTTATGGAGATAGTCAAAAGCACAGATGCCACCACAGACTCCCTAGTGGTAGGCACGCCAGTGGCGGGGATCGTTAAACTCAATCAAGTGAATGGGCCTTATATGGCGGGTTCGCAGCTATTCTCACTGGTGCCCAGCGACAGCATTCGCGTCAAGGTCAGTGTGCCAATGAGTCAGTCATATTCGCTCTCGGCGGTGAATATCAATCAGTGCCATATCGCTATTGAGTCCGTGTCGGCCATCGCCGAAGGTGCCTTTGTGACCGCTTGGTCATCACCCGTACCGCAGGAATGTAACTTATTGTTAGGACAACAGATCACTGTGATACCTGAGTATCAAAAGGCGGTGTATTTACTCCCTAAAAATAGCGTATTCAGTTGGGAGCAAGACAGCCAAGTCTTCACTAAAACCGCCGACACGCTCACCTCGATTACAATCAATATTCTTGGCTCAACTCCTGAGCAATATATCGTTGAAAGCGATCAAGAACTCAGCCAAATCCAAGTGTTATCCCAGTCAGTTGCTGCAGTCAAAGGCATAATGCTTGGCTTAGGAGGCGAATAAGATGTTGACCTCAGTCATCCGCTTTTCGCTTACGCAGCGCTTATTTGTGCTGATTGTGGCGCTGATCATCATATTAGCGGGAGCGCGAGCCTGGTTTTCCATTCCCTTGGATGCCTTTCCCGATATTTCGCCCACCCAAGTGAAGATTATCCTCAAGGCGCCCGGCATGACGCCGGAGGAAATCGAAGCGCAAATTACCGTGCCGATTGAAACCGAACTGCTAGGTATTCCCCATCAATCGATTCTGCGCTCGACCACTAAATACGCCATCAGCGATATCACCCTCGATTTTGACGAAGGCACAGATATCTATTGGGCGCGCCAGCAGGTGAGCGAACGCATCGCCGCCGTGTGGGACAGTTTCCCTGAAGGTGTGACGGGCGGTGTGGCGCCAATGAGTACGCCGCTCAGCGAAATCTTTATGTTTTCACTCGAAAATCCCAATCTTTCGCTGATGGAAAGACGGCAGTTGCTCGAATGGGAAATCCGTCCGCTACTACGAACCGTTGCAGGTGTCGCCGATGTGAATATCCTCGGTGGCTATGCCAAAAGCTTTAGTGTGACACCCAAACCTGCGGCTATGGCGGCCGCGGGCGTAAGTTTTGCGGCGCTGCAACAGGCGATAGTTGAGAATAATCACAACGAAGGTGCGGGCAAGCTCACCATTGGTACAGATACCATCATAGTGCGCGCCGAAGGTCGCATCGATGACATCGACGAACTCAAACAATTGGTGATCAAGGCCGATGATGCCAGAGTCTATCGACTGCAGGATTTGGCCGATATTCAAATTGGCCACTTAGCCCGCTATGGCGCAGTCACTAAAGATGGCAACGAAACCGCCGAAGCCTTGATCATCGCCCTGAAAGACGCCAATACCGCACAAGTAGTCAAAAACATTAAAGAGAAACTCGATCAAATCAGCCTAACCTTGCCAGAAGGCAGCCAGATCAACACCTTTTACGACCGCGCGAATCTGATCAATACCGCGATTGATACTATCTCCAATGCCTTATTCGAAGCCGTAGTGTTGGTGATCATCTTGCTGGCGCTATTTTTAGGTAACGTGCGCGCCGCATTGGTCGTGTCACTCTCGCTGCCTCTTGCCGCGTTGATGACGTTTTTGATGATGGATTACTTCAATCTTTCTGCGAACTTAATGAGCCTAGGCGGACTAGTTATCGCCATCGGCATGTTAGTGGATTCATCTGTGGTCGTAGTCGAAAACATGGTGAATCTTATCGCTACTAAGCAGAGATTACCGCGGCTGCATTTGATTTTTCGCGCGACCAAGGACGTTGCCATTCCCGTAGTGTCGGGCACTGTGATCGTCATGATAGTGTTCTCGCCCTTACTGACCTTGAGCGGGCTCGAAGGCAAACTCTTTACCCCAGTTGCGGTCACTATCGTGTTTGCCATGCTGTCGGCGCTGGTGTTGTCGTTAACCGTTATTCCGGTTATCGCTTCTTATCTCGTCAACGAAAAAGCCGCCAAGGAACCTAAGGCGATTGAAAAGCTTAAACAGCTTTATCTGGCCAGCCTCAAGAGCACGTTTAGCCATCAAAAACGCTTTATGGTGATCGCCTTTAGCTTGCTTATCGTCAGCTTAGGCTTGTTCGGGTTAGTGGGAAAAACCTTTATGCCGACCTTAGATGAAGGCGACATTATCCTGCAGCTGGAGAAATCCCCGTCGATTTCACTCGAAGCTTCGATTGCCATCGACAAGCAAATTCAGCAAACCTTGCTGGCTAAAGTTCCTGAAATCAAACAAATGGTGGCGCGTACTGGCGCGGATGAAATCGGCTTAGATCCCATGGGGCTCAATGAAACCGATGTATTCTTAGAACTTCTGCCCCGCAGCGAATGGCGCTTTGCCAATAAAGAAGCGCTTATCGATGCGATCCGCACTGTGTTATTGGACTATCCCGGCGTTAATTTTAACTTCACTCAACCGATACAAATGCGCGTGTCCGAAATGCTCACTGGTAGTATTGGCGACGTGGCGATTAAGGTCTTTGGTAATGATATCGACACCTTAGGCCAGCTCACGAGCCAGATCCAACAGCTCGTTAATGCCACCAGCAGCAGCGTCGATGTGAAAATGGCGATGATCGAAGGCAGTCCTTTTATCAACCTCACCTTAGATAACGAGCTCGCCCGTGGCTTTGGCATGAGCACCATGGAGTTTGCTCGCTACCTGAAAAGCCAACTCGAAGGCGTGATAGTGACCGAAGTGCTGCAAGGTAAGAAGCGCACACCCGTACTGATGGCTAATAATCAGAGCCACTTAAGCAGCATTAATGAGCTTAAAAATCAGTTACTGGTGATGCCAGATCACTCCTTAAAACGCCTGAGTGATGTCGCCACCTTAAGCTATAAGCAAGGCCCCATCCTTATCGAGCGTGAGCAAGGGAATCGCTTTTCAGTGATCACCACCAACGTGCAGGGTCGCGATATTGTGAGTTTTGTAGAAGAGCTCAACGCTAAAATCGCAAAGGAAATCAAACTCCCGAGCGGTTATAGCGTGAGTTTTGGTGGCGAGTTTGAAAACCAGCAGCGAGCCACCAGCAATTTACTGTTAGTGATCCCCATTGCTATCGCACTGATCACTTTGATTTTATTCACCACATTTGGCTCACTGGCCAAAGCGGGCTTAATCCTCGCCAACGTTCCCTTCGCTATGATGGGCGGTATAGTTAGCCTGTATTTATCGGGGGAGTATTTGTCCGTGCCCGCCTCAGTTGGCTTTATCGCCCTGCTCGGCGTCGCTGTGCTCAATGGCGTGGTAATGGTCAGCTATTACGAACAAACCAAGCACATGTTCAGTAATCTGCGCGAACGGGTAGAACAAGGTGCGGCGCGGCGTTTACGCCCCATTTTGATGACGGCGACAACGGCCATGTTTGGTCTTATGCCGCTAGTGTTTGCCTCAGGTCCTGGGGCTGAAATTCAAAAACCTTTAGCGATTGTGGTGATTGGCGGTCTGCTCACTTCAACCATTACCACACTGTATTTACTGCCAATTCTGTATTTTTGGCTGGAGAAACGTAAATGAGCACAGAACAACTGTTAGTACTGATCGCCCAAAATGATATTAAGGACGACATAGTCGATACCTTGATAGAGTTAGAGTTTCTATCGGGTTTTAGCCTAGGGAATATTTGTGGTTTTAGCCGTGAACACAGCCATTTTAATATCAAGGAACAAGTGGAAGGTTATCGGGAGTTTTGCAAATTCGAAATCATGCACCCCGTTGCACAACAAGCCGCGCTGCTCGCTGCGCTGGCGTTGGTCTGCAAACATAATCCCTGTCGCTATTGGATTATGCCCATTTATCAAAATGGCACTTTGTCCTAACTCACTGCGCCATTAACCGCGTTAAATCTCGTCATCCGGCCTTATCGCTAAGGTCGGGATGCCTTATAAAATAGCTACAAAATTGGCGTTGGACGCCGCACTAAAAAACCACTCAGGATCGATAAAATGCAGTAAGCGGTAAAGAAGTAAAATCCATTTTCAAATTGCGCTTGGGTTTTTAGCATTTCCCCCATGCCACCTGAGGCGTTCCCCGCCATAAAGGTGATGATCAGCGCTACCACAAACACATCGGCCATCGACCACTTGGCGAGTGCGTTGACGACGGCATTAATCCTCAGTTTCAGGCCAATCGAGCTAACACATTGCTGTGCCAACATTAAGCTCAACTTCAAGGCTGGCACTATCACACTGAATAACATGACTAATCCCGCGACGAGCCCATTACCAGAGTGATAAAGCTCGGTCACTGTTCCCCAAATACTACGAGTCTTCTGCAACACTTGGACTTCACCTTTAAGACTATTAAACCCAAGCAAACCACTGACCATGCTTAACATACCGCGGGCACTGTCACGTCCAGAGTCCTCATCAAAGCTTTGGGCAACTTGCTCTATGCCTTGTTCCGCCAGCTTGGCCTTATCGATACTGCCGCTGATACTCAAAATAGGTTGAGTCACCCCTGGGATTAACAAAGCCAAGGATAAGATAATGATAAAAATAGGAAATAGAGATTTCATAGCACTGTTCATAGCATTGCTCGACCAGAGAAATACTTTCAGTTTACGGTTTTTAGCGCAGGCTCTGCAATCATTCACACCAGCCATCGACTCAGATGACCGGCATTTAAGGTAGGATTTGAAGATTAATAGAAAGGAGTCGGATCGATATCTAATGCACTCGGTGACACACCGCGCTGAAGGATCCCCTCATAAATCAGCCATAGCATAGCCATATTTGAGCAACTGATTGGCGAATAATACCCAGGCCGCCAGCAATTCTTTCTCCGTGATTTGATAATCAGGCCGCCTGAGTACCTCCAATCCCAAGCGAATCGTTGAGAGTACCGTTCGATGCCCAATGGTATTGGCCTGAAAATGCTTATCCCAGCCCTGTTGCTGTGCGTGTAAACCAACTAGCCACAACAGGCATTGAACCATCA
>NZ_JAKKRO010000095.1:0-10955 GCF_025654235.1 Shewanella sp. SM32
TGCGATAAGGCTATTCAATAAATTCCCTTATGTACGTAAAAAGCTATGGGGCAATAGCTTTTGGGCCAGAGGTTATTTTGTAGATACAGTAGGTGTTAATGAAGAAATCATTAGACGATATGTGCGCCATCAAGATAAACAAGATCAGGAACATGAGGCTCAATTGTCGTTGCAGATGATGTAGTTTTTGGAATAGCCCCTTCCAGGGGCAAGTCAAAGCCGCCTTCTAAGAAGGCGGATTCTTTACTTTTCAGTTTGAGTACGCCTAGTTGTCATTAAGTAAGAGGATACGGATATTTTTGAATTTATTGTACCAGTGTCATACTGGATGTTAACCATCTTATGGTTAGTTGTTAGCGGTATTTATCTGGTGAAAATGAGGCAATTGAAGAGCATTAAAGGCACCGTTGGTGGAGTTGTTTCTGTTTCTCTTATTTTTCTAGGTATTGATGCTGCTCAAAATATCATAGAAAGTGTCTATTATGGTTTGTTTTTCAACTTTCTATATGGATTGACACCCAAAATAGTTAATGATTTGTTGTTATCCACATCTTGGTTAATTATATTCAAATTAATTAATGTTACAGCAGGCATACTGGTTATTTGGTATCTCATAAAGCATTGGTTGCCTAGAGAGCTCGATGAACGCGAAGAAACACGGCGAGCTCTAGATGAAGCTAAAATTGAAGCTGCTAATGCCCAAAAGTTGTTCTCCTCAATTTTTAACTGCTCTACGGATGGTTTCATTATTACTAACGAGCACAGAATTATCCTCTCAGTAAATCAGTCTTTTATTGAAATGTTTGGGTACAGTAACGATGAGTTGGTTGGGAAAAAAGTATCAATTATTTATGAGGGTGATGCGGAATATGAACGACATGGTCGAATGTATTTTAATCTGAGCGCTGGTGAGAAAGTTAAACCATATGAAGCTAATTATCGGCACAAGAATGGCAAGACCGTTATTGGTGAAACCGTTAGAATAGTGATAAAAGATACTGTTGATCAAATCCAGGGTTACATGGGGTTTATTCGCGATGTGACTGAACGCAACACGACTTCGATGAAATTACAAATTAGTGAATCGATGTTATCTCATCATATACAAAATACACCGCTAGGATACCTTTCATGGGGAAAAGATGCAAATTGTATTGAAATAAATAAATCAGCTGAAGATATATTTGGGTACTCAGCTAATGAAATTAGAGGGCATTCTCTATTAGATTTATTAGTTCCAGAGAAAATTAAAGATGAGATTGAAAATATATGTAATTCTCTTTTAAAAGGAAATGAAAAATCCATTAGTATCAATCTCAATGAAAATATAACAAAAGATGGTATGATCATCATCTGTGAATGGCATAATACGCCTATCGTTAATAATAGTGGTGACGTTATTGGTGTTACTTCATTAGTTCAAGATGTTACTGAAAAAATACGAACACAAAAGACCTTAGAGGAGACTGAAAAGAAATTTCGTGAGCAAAGTCAGCGTTATGCTGAAGTGATCTGGGCGGCTAACATCGGTACATGGGAATGGAATCTACAAACTGGTGAGATTATATTCAATCAGAGAGTCGCAGAGATGTTGGGGTACGGTCAACAGCAGCTTGCATCTATTGATATTGATATCTGGCAGACATTGATGCATCCAGATGACGCCAATTATATTAAACATCTGATCAATAAATGTCTGAAGCGTCAGACCGATAATTTAGAGTCAGAATTTCGGGTCAAGCACAGGAACGGTTCTTGGATCTGGGTACTCGATCGTGGCAGGGTGGTTGAGTGGACTGCTAATGATAAACCTATGCGCATGTCAGGAACATATCAAGATATCACCAAAGCCAAGCAATCCGAAGATGTACGTAAGCTTGCTGCCAATGTGTTTACTTATGCCAAAGAGGGGATCGCCATCACCGATACAGCTGGTGTGATTATAGAGGTTAATGCAGCTTTTACTGGCATTACTGGGTATACACGTGATGAAGTGATAGGGAAAAACCCACGGATACTGAAATCAGGAACTCACCTGCCTGAATTTTATGCTGATATGTGGACCACATTACAACAAAAAGGCCATTGGAGCGGTGAAATTTGGAACAAACGTAAGAATGGCGAAGTGTTTCCTGAGATCCTTACCATAAGCACCGTACTTGATGATAATGGCGTAGTTCAAAACTACGTTGCCCTATTTAACGACATTACAGCGATTAAAGCACATCAGAGACAACTAGAGCGTATTGCTCATTATGATATGTTAACGAATTTACCTAATCGTACGTTATTAGCAGACCGCTTAACGCAGTCGATTATTCGAGGCCAACGGCAAAACTCATTAGTTGCAGTTGCATTTTTGGATTTGGATAGATTCAAAAAAGTTAATGACCGCTATGGTCATATTATTGGTGACGAGTTATTAATTGTTGTCTCTACCCGCCTAAAAGATGCACTACGTGATGAATGTACGGTTGCACGTATTGGCGGTGATGAGTTTGTGGCTGTGATAGAAAATATCAATACGGTATCAGATTGTGAACCTATTTTAGAGCGGATGTTACTGGCGGCATCGGAGCCTATTGATATCAATGGGATTAGATTAGATATTTCGGCTAGTATTGGTGTTGCCATTTATCCTGAAGACGGTGCAGATGCAGACCAACTCATGCGTAATGCAGATCAAGCCATGTATGTCGCTAAGCAACAGGGAAAGAACCGCTATCATTTATTTGATTCTGCACATAACACTGCGATGGTTATCCAGCATAAAAAATTGGAGGGAATACGTAATGCATTGAAAAATGAGGAGTTTATTCTTTATTATCAACCCAAGGTCAATATGAGAACGGGAACGATAATTGGTGTTGAAGCATTGATCCGTTGGCAATCCCCTGAGCTTGGTTTAGTTAGCCCGAATGAGTTTTTACCCATTATTGAGAATAATGTTCTCGTTATAGAGGTCGGAGAATGGGTGATTAGTAGTGCACTTGGCCAAATTGAACTATGGAAAACTCTCGGGCTAGATATCCCTATTAGTGTCAATATTAGTGCACTTCAATTACAAAGTGATGATTTTGTCACTCGTTTAGCCGACTTATTAGCTGCTTATCCAGATATTGATACTAGTTCTTTAGAATTAGAAGTGCTTGAAACTAGTGCTATAGGTGATTTGATACAGGTATCAAAAACCATGCACGCATGTATTGCGCTTGGCGTTAATTTTGCGTTAGATGACTTTGGAACTGGTTATTCCTCACTCAGTTACCTTAGGAGTTTACCAGCAAATTTAATAAAAATAGACCAGACCTTTGTTTATGACATGTTGGTTGATCCTGAAGACTTGGCAATTGTCGAAAGTGTTGTGGTATTGGCTAAGTCGTTTGATCGTGAAGTCATTGCTGAGGGAGTTGAGACGGTTGAACATGGCGTTGCTCTATTGCAATTAGGCTGTGAATTAGCGCAAGGATACGCGATTGCTAGGCCTATGATGGCTAAGGACGTTCCAGAATGGGCAGCAAACTGGCAGCCATATAATGCATGGCGAGAGTGATTAACAACCTATATAACCTGAGATCGGTTTAACAAGCCATAACTGCAATAGCATTAAACTCTGCGTTAGTGAGGTTCAGTTGTGGCTTATTGTCTTTCAATTGATAGGCTACCAAATCCCGCAATCATATTGAGCATAAAACCATGTACACTGCGGTGTCTGGAGTGCTCTATCTGTGAGATATTTTTTAACTGGTCGTTGATTGTTTCTATGATGAAACGTCTCGACAGCATCGCTCTATCCCACAAAGACATCGCCTTCGCTTTCATATTCTTACGCACGTTCGTCACCAACTTCACGCCTTTCTCTAGCAATTCACTGGACAGCGCTTTACTGATATACCCTTTATCTGCATAGAGTTTATCCATGTCACTGTGCACCATCTCATTCACAGGGGGATTTTCTGCCCCATGATGTTGGTAAATCTGGCAACTATCTTCTTTCATTGAGACATCTAGCACCCAGTGTAAGCTGTTTTCAATACCCCAATGGCCACGAACTGAATCGGCTAACTGTTGCTCATCGAGTGTGGCTGAACTGATATAGTAACGGTAGGTCAGCTCTGCTTCTTTCCCTTTTGTATGCCGATAACTCAAACACATGCCTAATGTGTTCAATTTAATCCACTTAGGAAAATTATCTTGGAGCTGGTTTGCTGGCATTACATAGTAGGCTCTTGCCTCGATACGGCCTCTATTTTTCTCGATAACGAGTCCATCAAGAGGATTGCTTCGCGCTTCACTGAAAGCAGAAATGATTGCCTCATGCAAGCAACCTTGGTTCGCCTTCACTGCAAGTAGATAGTCCCCTCCTTGATTTACAATCTGCGTTGCAATCTCTGTCTGGCAACCCATAGCGTCGATTGATACCAGTGCTCCTTCCACATCTAACAACTGGAGCAACTCTGGGATTGCGGTTATCTCATTGGATTTATTGTCAGTTTTTACTTGCCCCAGTACCACTTTATTGGCACAGGCAAACGCATTGACCATATGAATGGTTGAGCGCCGATCTTCACGGTTGTATGAGGCTCGAAGCGTTTTACCATCGATAGCAATAAGATTACCATCACTCAACTCATGGACGGCTCGCATCCAATTGGCGAAGCACAGTCGGAACTGTTCCGGCTCGATACGAGAGATAATACGTGCAATGGTGTCATCGACAGGGACACCTTCGGTCAGAATTCCCTTTTCTTTAAACCAATTATGGTGCCCGACAGCATAATCGTGGATCTCAGACCAACCTTCGGCGCCAGCAATCACACCACACAGAGTGACGAACAATACATCATGCAACGGGTAAGTCACTTTGGCAGATTGTCGGCTGTCAGCAATCGAGTTGAAATGTGATGTGAAGGCTTCAAGGTACATGCTCTTATGCTCTCTATAAGAAAAAGAGAGCATAAGATCATAATCGATGTCGTCCGTCAAATTTAGCTCAAAACGGTTAAAATATATTCACGATCTCGCCCTGGTGTTTATCGGCGACTTAATAGATAACCACCCCGATATGAAGACTGAGCAGTTAAAGACCTTGTCCTTGGTTAAGCAGTTAGTCGATAGCGGACATGCACACTGCATAATGGGAAACCATGAGTTGAATGCCGTAGGTTGGGCAACAAACCACCCCGTACACAATAATTGGCTGCGTCCACATACCGACAATAATCATAAACAACATCGCGCCTTCTTAAACGAGGTTATTGATAACAGTAAGCTACATCAAGATTGGATTGAGTGGTTTAAGGAGTTACCGTTATATATTGATTTTGGCGACATCCGAGCTATCCATGCATGTTGGGATTATCACGCTATAGATAAATTAGCGGAATATTTGGATGATAAACAGCGCTTGCGTACAGAGGCATGGTTTGATGTATTTGATAAGAACAAACCACTTTATGGCATTGTCGAAACGCTATTGAAAGGACCAGAGCTACCACTTCCTGAAGGATATGGCTTTATGGATAAAACCAAAACTTATCGAACCCATGTTCGGATCCGTTGGTGGTTAGATGACGCTAAGACCTACCGTGACGTGGCTCAGGTTCAGCCTGAGGCTGTTGCAAACATTCCAGAGATAGATATTCCTGCAGAACTGCAGAATACAAAAATGACGATACCGGTTGTTATTGGACATTACACCTTAAATGTTGCTCCAATGGCCTTAAGCGCCGACGTTGCCTGTGTTGATTACAATGCTGCAAGCTCTCATGGGAAATTGGTTGGCTTTGTCTATCATCGTAATACCGATTTGCTTGATCCTACGAATCATTTTATTTGCTCTTAGAAAAGTGTCGTATCAACTATACAACGTTAATAAAAGGATAGGGTATGGACAAGCTTGAACTCACCGCAGCACAACTCATTCAATATTGGTGCGGTTTAACTGAAAAAATGAAAAGTGATGATGAGCTATTCTCCTTTGCGGCTACAGCAGCACCCAGTCCGCTATTGAACACGGTCAACGAAGATAGAAGGGATAATATTTGTATTGAGCTATTTGACCAAGTGGACGAAGTTTTGTGGAGCGATTGGGATCCTATTGGTGTTAATGGCATGGAAGAATGTCGTGATGAATACAGTGCCATTGTTAATGATATTGCCTTGGCAACTCGTTACGGTTCGATAGAGCAGCAGGGCCGGATTATACATTGTTAAATTGGTTAACAAACCTATCCAGTCGAACGAATTTCATTCGATTATGGATGATTTATATCAATCAATAATCTCGCATTAAGTCGACTTAAGAACAAAATAGCTAAATGTTAACAGAATTTACAAAGCATAATCTCACCCTGGATAGAGCAGTTAGCGGCAGAACTGTTTTTTAACGAAAGGTACTACTTGGGCATTGATAGTAACAATTCTGCGAAACGGAGCTGCCACACTGCGATGATCCTCAAAGCAAAGTGTGAACCTTATCTAGGAGATAACAAATGCTAAATCATGACATGAAAATCCGACTGACCTATCAAAATGACCAAGTAAAGGTCGCTCGTTGGGGGAACCTAAAATATGTCCCACCAAAATATGAGACAGCCCCACAGTCATTAATTGAACAGTCCAAAAAGCTGGCGGTTTCACTGATTGAAGCTGGAACCGCAGGTCTTGATGATATGATCGTATTTTTCACACCAGAATATACTGATGAAAATTATTCAAAAATAGTGCTCATTTCAAAGAGTGGCAAAGCGAAAGAGTTAAACGCTAATCCACAGTTGAGAGTTAAATTTACCTACTGTAAAGGGGAGATTAAGGTCGAGCGCTGGGGATATTTTGGATATGCGATCTCGTCTCCAGATAAATTTTCAAAGTCATCAATTGCACGAATTGAACAACATGCCCAAGAAAAATTGAGTTCAGGTCTGGCAGCCATAAATGATGCTATAAGCTTTTACGCATCAGATTATGGCGATGTTGAATACTCTCGCGTTGAAATAGCGCAGTTATAGTAAACGTATTTGTAAATGGAGTTCATGTTATGAAGCATAGAGATCAGAAAAAGAAAGTAAAACAGGTAAAACAAGCGGTTTCATCAGCGTTTACGCTCTATTGTGTTGCTTGGGTAGCATATGAAGACGACGAATTTGGATATCCAGAAACAGATGGCTATTCGTTACATGTCAGTGAATATAGTCGAGATAAATTTATAAAGGAACGTATGGCATTGTCTCCGGTTTTATCCCCTAGCTTGCATGAAAATATTGTAGACCCTGCTTTATATCGTAAAGTACGAGATAAAGGGGGAGATCTATTGACCCCGCACGTGATTTGGTAAATTTATCAATGCTTTGACTTGCTGATCATGCTTATAAATCTCGGTGCCACGTGAGTCGGTTTTCGTGGTAGAACCATTACAATGAACGACTGCCATCATTGAGCTTAGCCTGCGTTTTTCTATCTGACTATGCAGATCTTCATTTATATGCGTGGGTTTTATGAAAAATTAAGATGTAATTTGTAACCAAAAACCATATGACCTGTTCCGTCTTTAATCATTTTAGCAACGATGGGTAAATGGAATTGAAGATTAAAAGCGCAATATAAGACAGGGTAGTCTTCTCTGCCTGTATCATAGATAAACTCATCATTATCAGCTAATAGTTTGAAAGCGCCTTGTATCTTCTCCAATGAAAAAAATGTCAGCTCCTTAGCATAAAAAGGATCAGCGAAATTGACGATCTCTTCAATAGAACCAGAGGCAAAAACATCAGTTCGACCTTCACCTGTTGCAAAATACTGTGCATGACCTATATAGATTTGTTTCATAACCGCTTTCCTTATAAAAATTTACAAATTGTTTAGTCAATACATAATGTTACCATTTACTTTAGTAAAGTAATAATGCGGTGGTAGAGCTTTAAATTGCAATTTTGCAAAGTTAGATTCCGCTGAAGTTCGGTCTGCCTGTTTTAATACATGCTCAATTGGGTATCGGGTCTTATGTCCATATGGTTTTGCGGCTAGAAGCTCACATAGCATTGAAAAAACGCGGCTATTTATTGTTCCGAGTTCCCCTAATGGTTTCGCCAATAGCGCAAAAGCATAACGCTCATGAGTGCCTGCATGGTATTTGTCACTATTCATTTGTAGAGCGGGATAGATTTTTCCAATATCATGAAATAGAGCAGCAACCAGACCAGTCTGACATTCAACATCAGAATGCCCTAAATGCTTTGCGTTTTGATACGTCATTTCGGCCACTTCAATACTATGTTCAAACAAACCTCCTTGGGTACAGTGATGATGCTTAAAACTGGCTTCAGAATTCATGAATAGCCTTAGTACGCGCTCATTATCTAAAATGAAGTCGATGAATGGTTTGAATTCTGCCATTGTCACTAAGCCAATCAGTCTTAGGAAACGACCGACTAAGTTTTCATTGTGGTCGTGAACAAAATTCACCAATTGATGATATTGACTTTTCGTGCATCTAGTTGATATCGACTGTATAGCACAAACCACGATATTATCTTGGTAGTCATTAGATAATGCCATCAGTGCAGGACCATTGCTTATGTAACAATTCCTTGCTACAGCAGTTGATGTAATGGCGTTAAAGGTGCGTTTCGATGAAATAAATTCACAGTTTGCCGTGGGTAGGCTTGCACTTAGTTTGATGTCATTTATCCAAACAAAGACAGGGTTATTCATCTTAATTCTCCTGAATAGCATCAAAATTAACGTGTTCAATGAGTCGGTCGAATGCACTACCATCTTGTCTGGTCGCATTGGGTACATAACGGCTATAGACTTCAAATAACATTTTCGTCGTGCTGTGCCCCATTTGCTTGGCGATCCATTCTGGGTTTTCACCGGCGGCTAGCCATAACGTCGCACATGTATGTCTTGTTTGATAAGGTCGCCTTCTTTTTAGGTGCATCTCATCTAATGCTGGATACCAAACACGTTTTGTCACATTGCGATGATCAAGAGGATTGCCACTTGCATTGCAAAATACATAAGTCTTACTCCCTGTTACTTTTCGTTGTCGTTTTAGTGCTTCAACGACAGGTTGTGACAATTGTATGCTTCTATATGATGCTGATGTTTTAGGTGTCTCTACATTGCCGTCAACAAGCGTCTCTTGGATCAAAATTTCGTTGCGGTCCAAATTAACAAACTGCCATTTAAGCCCATCAATTTCAGCAGTCCTCATAGCAGTGAAAAATCTCACTGTATAATAGTCGCGAAAATCTTCACGCACTCTCGACAAGAAAAGCTGAACTTCTGCCAGTGAAAACGGTTCAATGGCTGTCTTATCAATTTTTAACGGTTTGATATTGATAAACGGAGTAGGGAAGTCGAACCGCAAAGCCGCTTCATTTAGGATCCCACGTAGCGGCGTAATCACATGGTTTATCCAGTCGTTACTGAGCTTCTTTGAATGTTTCGTTTTCCGCTTAGGTTCAATAATACTCGCACGGTACTTGATAATTTGAGGTCTGGTAATTTGGTCCATGGTATATGACCCAAATGTAGGTATTAAATAACGCTCAAATATCATAAATACATTTTTACTGTGACTTACCTTCCATTGAACTTTATTTTCGGCGAGCCATTCGTCAGCAAATTGACTAAAAGTAGGAATGTCTAACAGTAAATGCTCTGTCGGTTCTGGTTCACTTTCTTTAACTAACTTAATTTGTTCATCATATTTTTTAAAATCCTCACAACGTTTACTATCAGGAAAGATGTCTGAGTATACAAATCGATCCAATCGGATTTGCGCTTCAATATTGCGTAAAACACCTTCTAACCGACTACGGTTGAGCTTGGTATCATTTAATGACGTCTGTTCACGACATCGAATACCTTGATAGTAAAAATCAAAAAAAAGTTTTTGGTTACGGGATCTGACACTAGCCATGACAAATACCTCCCTTCGCCATAGGAATAATGAACTTTTGAGTTTGGTATCTGGTATGTTGATACAGCTCTTTTTCTATCTGTTCCCACACATAAAAAATTTTTCTCGATCCAAACGGCCTAATGTAATGAACTCCTTCAAAAAAAACCTTGTCCTTCAATTTACTGTTGATGTAATCTGGATTGAATTTTATGAGTAGTGAAAGCTCTTTAGCAGTAAGCAGTGTTTTTGGCTGTAAACTCATTCTTGTATCCTCATAAGAAACTTTAAACCAATTTAACCTTGTTTAGAGTTTCTTGCAAGGATACTTTTTATAGTATTTAGATATAAAAATATGATTAAATATAACCTAAAAGAATTGATAGCTAAAAAATCATCAATTGAAAACCGAAAAATCACACTTGATGAAGTTGCTACGGCTGCAGGTGTGAATAAGGCTGCTATCTCTAAAATGTCTTCTAATACTAATTATTCAACAACAACGCGCACACTCGATGCTTTGTGTATTTACTTTGACTGTAAAGTTGAAGACATCATTGAGCATGTTAAGCCTTAAATTGTTATTGATACTTAAATGACTGATACGATTTTTTGTTTGTTAGATTTATCTCGATAGGCGGTCAATCATTTGTCTTTTTTTCCTCCCATGTAATTTGCATTCACTTTCTAAAAACTTTAATAAGTAAGTCGATTTACTCAGGTGAAGTGTTCGCCTCATTGGCGATTTTTGAATTGTTAACGTCCTAAGGTCTGTGCAGGCAGTAGTTGTTTGGCGGGGCCGGTGTTTTTCAAGATAGTTGTCACTCTTTGTTTAAATATTAAGCTGCATTTATTACGCCTTCTTCTGGTGCCTTATCTGGGTTGAGTGTTACAGCGCCAACCGCTTCACAATTTCTGATCTCTGTAGACCAACGCATCGGTTTTCTTTCCTTCGCCGCCTCAAGCACTTTCTTGCGCTTCGCTAAAATAGCGCCATCTTGCAGTGCATGACGTTGCCCTGGTGAGACAAAATTTAGCTGGCTGTGTT
>NZ_JAKKRO010000096.1:0-10348 GCF_025654235.1 Shewanella sp. SM32
CACATTAGCTTGCTCAGTTTGTGGTGATAGACGTTGCCGCCATTTATAAAATGACATGGTGCTCAGTTGATGGGTTTGGCAAAACTCAGTGATGCTCAGCTCTGATGTGTGCCATAAGTCGATTAATTGCTGCCATTGTGCAGCGTTGCGGTAAGCTCGCTTTGCCATATCACTCTCCTGTAATGATGAGTGCACAGCTTATCGCGCGATCTTAAGTGGGAATAGGACGTCCTAAAATGGACGCTTACGATTTAACGACGGTGTCACGGACATTCTCAGTGTCAGTGACTAAGTTTTGGTTTGCGTCTTTCATTGTGGAAGTCATATCTTTAGCGTCTGCGACTAACTTTTCAATCATGTCTCGCATGGTGCTGTTTAAGTCAGTAACAGTATCTTGTAAATGCTGTTTAATGATTTCTGTTTGAGATTGCAAGTGATCTGACGTGGTTTTCAAACTTGCATTTGTTCGGGCTGTGTTATCCGTAAATTCATTACCCGCGGTTTCAATGTCTTTGCCTATTTTATCCGAGCTTTCAATTAGGCGCACACCAACACTGTTAATGCCTTTTTCAGTTTCGCTAGCAAACTTCTCTAGTAGATCATTTGATGTTTTGACATGCGCTTTAATGTATTCATCTGACTCTGATAGAAGTGACTTGTAATGGTCACTGGCAGTAGTCACTGCCGCAGATATATCTTCTACGGTGCTTTGCACTTGCGCTCTAATTGTAGGCAATGCATCAACTGCTTCATCACGCATTAATTTAAAGGCTTCTAAATGACGTTCAAGCTCAGCCAATTGATGCTGATTAACTTCCATTACGCCTTTTAGTTCATGCATAGATTGCGGGATGATTTTACTTTGCTCACTAATATGCGCAACTGATGACTCTGTTGCTGAAATGGACTCGACACCTTGGGCATATTGCTGCTGCATTTGCTCAAGTTGTAATTTGTAGTTTTCTTGCCATTCAACAAGCTTAATCACTGCCTCATTAAGTTGCTTAAAGTTATCGCCAAACTGCTCAGTTAAATTATTATTAAAATCTGTAATCACTTGCTTTAGGGCTTCTATCACTTGCTCAGTAGCAGATTTAGATAACGTATCAGCAAAGTCTTGCAGTTTAAGCCAAAGCTTCTCAGAAAATGCGTCAACCTTTTCTTGTTGCTTAATGGATTGTTCTTGCAGATTTTTTGCCGACAATTTGGCATTGTCATTAATATCGCCACGCAGAATTTTAAGTTGCCCAAACAATGTGGATTCTTCATTACCCACAAGCGCATCTTTTAAAGTACGGGTTTCAGCAACTTGTGCCTGCATCGCACCTAATATTGCTTCAGGCGTAGCATGCGAAATACTCTCTTCAAGCTGCTTAGGCCTCAAAAAAGAAAATGTCGCTAATGTTTTGAAAACCAACGACAGCAAAATACCCGCTAAACTGGTAATAAAGGCCGTTTTCAACCCTTCAAGTAAAGGCGGAATACTGGCTTCAATATCGAGCTGATTAAAATCTAACAAGCCCAATACAATGCCCAAAAATGTACCAAAAATCCCCATAGTGGTTAATAAGGTCGGTACATAATTGACAAACTCAACTTGCTTAGCTTGTTTGGTAAAAAACAACCCTAATGCACACACTAAAGCCATCAACACTAAAATGGCACTACTGACCGATTGTGTATTAAGGCTACGTAATAAACTCTCTAATATTTCCATATATTTTATATCTTTCTGTAGTTAAGGTAAGTGGTTAAATAGCCTGTTCGACGATGGTGTCGGTGAGATGCAGTTGAGTGGTTTGCGCATCCGCTAAACGGGCTTTGAGTTGATCGCAAAGTGCCATTAGTTCATCGACTTTAGCGACGATACGTTGTTGTTCTTCGAATGGAGGAATGGCAATAAAAAGTTCTGTGACATCTGACATTTTCAAATTTGGCTGCAAACCTGAACCTCCAAACCTTTGTTGATAGTGGGCTAGGACTATAGGGCTCCGCATAAATAAAAATGTAAATCCTGTATCATAGATAGATCGAATCGCTGCTACACGCTGATTGAGCAGAGACTTATCATAACTGTTAGGGCAAATGCTTATCTTTAAACCAGCTGATATGTATGGTCTAGTTAAAGCTAAAATTAAATCTCCATGCATAACTTGGTATTGAGTATACTTTTCTGCAAATTCAGATGGTAAAAAGTCTTCTGTTTCAACAAAATCACATACACCGGCATTGGTAATTTTGACCACGCGAGTTCCAAATTTGTTATTAAAGTCTCCACTATTGAATGCGTTTCCGGCAAATACATATGTGTAATTGCCTACTCTATTCCACGCCCACCCATTCGGTAGTTCAAACGGTTTTTCTTCTTCGGTGATGACGGCCAGTGGCTTCTGCTTTTTGATTTTCCCCTCTTTGATCAGCTGGGCTTTTTCTTTGGCGATACGCTCTAATAGTTTGGCTGCAGGTTCGTCATTAGGGTCTTGTTTTACTAGCTTACCCATCACGGCGAGTTGGAGGATAGTTTGTTTTAGGGTGTCGATGCTGGCGCTAGTAGTGAATAAGGTGTCGAAGTGCTCGGCAACACGTTGCCAATCCTTAACAAAGCTATTTGTAAAAGGCTGCGGTTCAAGACTGACATCAGATTGACTTGCCGTATTAGCAGCCGTTTGTGGCAGTAGCAGCGCATTGAGCAGGGTTTCAACTAAGGTTTGGTGTGCCGCAATGCTCGCTTCGGTTTGCGTTTCAAGGGCATCACACAATAGCATCAATTCATCGACTTTAGCGACGATACGGTGTTGTTCTTCGAGTGGAGGAACTGCAATTGGCATCAAAGATAACTGTCCTAAATAAATGCCCTTTTGTGCAGTACCTTTGCCATGTTCATCATAATAGTTTAAGCAAATCGGTGAAATAAACTGGTTGCATAGGAATTCTGGCTTTAGGCATGTTTGGATAACTGCAACACTGCGCTGAAGCACAAATTTTGGAGCATTAGTTGGCACGACTGCCGAACGGCCAATCGAACCGACAATAGTAAGAAGTATATCTTTAGGCTCTATTTGAGTCCTCGAGTCTTCTTTTACAAAATTAAGCTCATCAACATAACGAGAGGGATTATCGAAATCTATTCTCCCATAATTCACATTTTGCCCACTTAGCATCGGATAACCATCACCATTATCCCTAGCAGGATTATGTGAACCATCAGTCAATTTGTAAGAAAGAACACCGAGTCGACTCCACTCCCAACCTTTCGGGAGCTCAAACGACTTTTCATCTTCACTAATCTCAGGCAACGGCTTTTGATTTTTAAGCTTGCCATCTTTCACCAACTGCGCTTTTTCAGCCGCAATGCGTTCTAGCAATACTGACGCGGGTTCATCGTTAGGAGCTTGTGGCACTAATTTACCGCGCACGGCGAGTTCAAGAATCAATTCACGCAGTTTTTTGATGCCATAAAGCGAAAACTTATTGGAGCTACCACGGCCTGCTGAAGACTTTTGCTCAATGGCGGTCGTCCAAATATCAAGGTGAGTGGTAATTAAATTTTCAGCCGTTGGCGTGGCTTTGATATTGCGAGCGTGAGTGTCTGTTATGGATAAATCAGCCATTACTTGCCCTCACCTTTTGATGCAGCCGAAGGTGACGATAATGCTGCAGACAAGATGCCTTTGAGTTGGTCACGCAAGGCTTGAATATCCGCTTGTTGCTTGGCGTAATCGGCTAACAAGGTTTGCGGATCGTGGCTTACCACTTCGCCCACATGGGGGTTTTTAATATCGAGGTTGTAGTTACGGGCAATAATGTCGTCGATGGAGACTTTCCACGCTTGCTCGTTTTCGACCCGCGCTGCAAAACCATCAGCTTCATCGCCCCACCACGCGAGTTCTGTCTCAAACTCTTCGAACTTCATGGGCTTGGTTTTGTTGTAGTTTTTCACCCCTGCTGGGTAGGGATGCTCGTAAAACCAGACATGTTTAGTCGGCGTGCCCTTAGTGAAAAACAGGATATTGGTTTTAATGCCAGTGTAAGGATTAAATACGCCGTTAGGTAAACGCACTATGGTGTGCAGATTACATTCTTCGAGCAGCATTTTTTTAATTTTGGTTTTAACGCCTTCACCAAACAAGGTGCCATCGGGCAATACCACGGCTGCGCGGCCGCCCTTGCCATTTGTTGCAGGCGCAAGCACTTCGATAATCAGCTGCAGGAATAAGTCGGCAGTTTCGCGGGTTTGGAACTCGCTAGGGAAGTTTTTTTCAATCCCGTCCTCTTCGGTACCGCCAAAAGGCGGGTTGGTGATGATGACATCGATATCTTCATCCCAGCTTGATAACGGTTTGTTTAAGGTATTGCCGTGTTTAATTTGTACCGGCACTTCAATACCGTGCAGCATCATGTTGGTGGTACACAGTAAGTGCGGTAATTGCTTTTTCTCTACCCCATGAATTTGCTGTTGCAGAGTTTGGTGATCATCCGCTGTCTTGACGTAATTGGCTTTAACATGATCAAAGGCACAGGCCAAAAAGCCGCCGGTGCCACAGGCCGGATCCATAATCGACTCGCCAAGTTTTGGGTCTGTTACGGCCACAATAAACTTGGTGATGGCACGCGGAGTATAGAACTCGCCTGCATTACCCGCGCTTTGTAAGTCTTTTAAGATTTGCTCGTACAAATCACCAAACAAATGCCGCTCTTTTGAGTCGGTAAAGTCGATTTCATTGAGTTTATTGATGACTTGACGCAGTAGCGTGCCGTTTTTCATGTAGTTAAAGGCATCTGAAAACGCCGCTTTTACCACATAACCGCGGGGATTTTTATCTATCGGGGCGGTGAGATTTTTAAGATCAGGGAATAGCTCATCATTCACAAATTCAAGCAGCTCGTCACCTGTGATCCCTTCGTTATCGGCAGCCCAATTACGCCATAAAAAATCACTCGGGATAGGTGTACTGTAATCATCGAGTTCTAGCTCTAACTGCTCTTCTTGGGCATCGAATACTTTTAAGAACAGTAACCAAGACATTTGGCCTAGTCGCTGGGCATCGCCATCGACGCCGGCATCTTTACGCATAATGTCTTGAATAGATTTAACGGCTGAACTGATAGACATAAATTTCTCTTTTCGTTTTTAATGCTTAACGCTTAATTTTTAGTTGTAAGTAAAACGCACCAAAGTACGCACTGCTTATTAGGCTAATTATTGTGCTATTTGGTAGATTTCGGCTTCTAACTCACTAATGGCTTGTTCGTACTGGGGTTTGCCACCAAAGCCTTTTTTGATGATGTCACTTAAACTGCCTATGTCATTAAATGGCTGAACTTTAAGCACTTGCAGATTTTCAATTTCTTGCACGCCCACATCGGCGTATTTTATCAATAAATTCTCGAGTACGGCTTGGGCCGTGTCGGAATATTTAGTGAAATAATTGCGTTTTTTAACGTTATTAGCCCGTTCAGCGCGGGTTAACGGCGGTTGGTCGTACACGACATGGCAAATCATATCGAAGGGATCCATGTCTTTACCCACTTCTTCCTCAAGTGCTGACCAAATAATCCCCTCTTGCGCCAGCTCATCGATGACCGCTTGTTTACGGTCAGCGTCATTCCAACGCCTGACAAACTCATCAAGCGAACTGAACTGTTTCGCCATGGTTTTACGGGTGTAATCCTTAAAGGATTCAGTGACCAGTTTGCCGTCGCTGTCGTAATACTGCACCCGCTCGGCAACTTTGCTGACTGTCACGCCAGATACGCGGTACTTGTTAACCTTACGAGTTTCGCCTTCGTCCCATTCACTTTCATCAAAGCTACCATCGCCTTGAGGATCATTTTTGGTGTTGTCTTGGCCTTCGCCTTGTTGCTCATCTTGAATGTCCCCCTGAACATCTTCCTCGTTTGGTTCATCATCAGCGGCATCAATATCCACGTCTTCATCTTCAATGTCTTCAGGCGTCACTTTAATGATTTTTTCAGGGGTACCATCAAAACGTTCGTCGGCAAATAACTCGGTTGCCTTTTTGAAATCCAGAATGGTAAACCATAACTTATTGTATTTATCATCTATTCGAGTGCCGCGACCGATGATCTGCTTAAATTTGGTCATGGATTGAATATTTTGATCGAGCACTACTAACTTACAGGTTTTCGCATCGACACCTGTGGTCATGAGTTCTGAGGTGGTCGCAATAACCGGATAGGCCTTTTTAGGGTTGATGAAGTTATCCAGCTGGGCTTTGCCGAGTTCATCATCACCGGTGATCTTCATAACGTATTTGTCATTTTTCGCCATTTGCTCAGGGTTAAGATTGGCAAGTGCGCGTCGCATCCGTTCGGCGTGATCAATATCGTTGCAAAAAACAATGGTTTTACCCATAGGATCGGTGCGTTTAAGGTAGTTAGTTATGGTTTCGGCCACCAACTGAGTACGCTCATCAATCACCATAGTGCGGTCAAAGTCTTTTTGGTTATAGATCCTGTCTTCGATCACTTCGCCATTGTTGTCGATTTGGCCCTTTGTGGGTCGCCAGCCTTGTAAGTCCACATCAATATCAACACGAACCACTTTATAAGGCGCTAAGAAACCATCGTCGATACCTTCTTTGAGCGAATAGGTGTAAAGCGGATCGCCAAAATAATCAGAGTTAGATACCTCATCGGTTTCTTTTGGGGTTGCGGTTAAGCCCACTTGCGCGGCACTGCTAAAATACTCGAGAATTTCGCGCCAAGCGCTGTCGTCACTGGCACTGCCACGATGACATTCATCAATAATGATCAGGTCAAAAAAGTCTGGAGCGACTTGTTTAAACGCTTTTTGACTCTCATCAGGGCCAGTCAGTGCTTGATAAAGTGCTAGATGGATTTCATAAGCAGGATCGACTGTTCGGCCAGTAATTTTGGTCATCGATGTGCCAAAGGGCTGAAAATCGTTTATGCGAGTTTGATCGACCAAAATATTACGGTCAGCGAGGAATAAAATGCGTTTCTTGGCACGGGATTTCCATAACCGCCAAATGATTTGAAATGCTGTGTAGGTTTTACCTGTGCCCGTTGCCATCACCAGCAATACCCGATCTTTACCCGATGAGATAGCTTCAACGGTTTTATTGATGGCTTGCAACTGATAATAACGCGGGTGCTTACCCGTGCCGTCATCGTAATAGGCTTCGTTAATGATAGGTAACTGCGCTGCGGTATAACCTTTCCAAATACAATATTTAGCCCAGAGTTCTTCAGGACTAGGAAAATCTTCTAAGCGGATTTCGGATTCAAGGTTGTGAGCCTCTGGGGTGCCTAGTTTGGTCTTGTCGTGGAAGATAAAACCATCGCCGTTAGAGGCAAACACAAAGGGAACATCGAGCAAATGAGCATAATCGAGTGCTTGTTGTATGCCCTTACCGACTTCATGCTTATTCGCTTTAGCCTCAATCACCGCCAGCGGCATACTCGGTTTATGGTAGAGCACAATATCGGCTGACTTAACCGTTGTGCGCATGCCCATTTGACCCCGCACAATCACCTTACCATCACGCAACTTCACCTCCTGGCGAATTTGCGTCATATCATCCCAACCCGCATTTTTTACCGCAGGCATGATGAACTTTGTGATGATATCTGTTTCGGTTAACTTTGCTTTATTGATGCTCGCGTTATGGTTGACCATTACTAATCCAATTCCCTCTAGATAGATAACCGAATATTCTGGTTATTGAGTTTGCCACAAAGCCCTTAAGTAACCTAGGGTTAGAACAGCAATTACCCTGTAATTATCTTTTTTGTGTTTTACATCAAAACCAAATAACGTGGACATTTCATCATAAATATCCAATAAACTGATTAATTTGCCCAAGGATGTGCTTACTTATCAATGTGGGGAACAGGGACGACCTCGCAATGAAGCCTTAACAGGCTGAAATAATAAAATAAATTATTATTTCAGATGGCAGTACCAAAGTGTGCAGCCGACTTCATCTACTGGTAATGCATTGTAAAATCTTTGTATACCCTTCAAAAGGCACTTAGGTGCCTTTTGTCGTTTTTGGAAATTAGAGATTGTTTGTTAGCGATAAAACCGTTCGGTGAGTTCATCACACAGCAGAGTACGATAGATAATTCGTTGCTTAAGTGATGCCGCATCTTGCGCGGTTAATAAAGGCTGACGAGTCTTTTTATCAGGCCTTGTGGTTAGCTCCTCATAGAGCTGCTCATGAAGTCGTTTAATGTCGCTAAAAATGTGCAAGGATTGAGAAAACAGCATGACCTTATCGTAGTAGCCTTGCCCTATTCCATCATGCCATTTCAATAAAATGGTTTGCCGCGCGGCTTTTGTCTTAAAGGAATGCTCCATTTCGACGGCACAAATGGTTCCATCCACCTCCCTCACTATCCCATCCACATTTCGCACGCTGCTGTGAGTAAAACGCCGTTTAAACTCGGGTTCAGTCATCATGGCACACCATAGCGGATTTGGCTCACCGTTGGGCTTGTGATGATGGATGCCTTTCAACAACACAAACTGCATGATTAAGTCGTGCATTAAAGTGTTCTGGTTCACTTGCAGCGCCGGATGCTCTTTCGCACGATAATAGACTGCAACATTCAGTAACTCTTCGGCGTATTTTGCGCCACTGTAAGTGAGTGTATAAACACGGCCATCGTGGGAACGATGGGTAGTAACAAGGCAAAGCAGTTGCTCTTGGACAAGCTTATTTAAATGCTCCAGAGATTGCCGATGGCTGATGCCATAGAGCCAAGCAATGTTACTCGGTGAAATCAGGCCAAATCGAGCCACCAATTTCATGGTGAACTCGCGGCGGATTTTCCCCGTTTTATTGTTATTTACGCCAGGTCGATATTGCATATCGAAATTCAAAAACGGGTCGTATCGAAGTGGAAGATTCGCGACCGATTTATCCTTTGCGCTACTGTGTGATGTCATTAAAAATACCTTTGATTTAATGGGTACAATTAACTAGCCATCGAGGGGACAAATTTAACGCATTGATGATATTTTTGAGTGAATAATTGCAGATTTTCATCACGATAAACTGCTTTCATCCTATCGGAATGAAAATAGCGATGAACATCGCTACCAAGCCAGCCTTTGGCTGATGAGTCACTTGCTGCGCAAACGACTCAGATGCCCTGAAGCGCCCGCCAGCTCTGATGACTCGTCATCGACGCTGGCTTACGAACTCCGTTCTAGCACTTCACGACATCAGACGCGCATGCACCGAGCTACGCTCTGTACTAACCGCATTTTCGCCGCTCACGTCGAGGGGGCGATGTGCCATCTTATTCCCCCTCGCGTCTCGCTCACTTTTCTCACGAAAAGTCTGGGGTTTAGCGGTGTATTTGTGCCAAATTCACCCCTAAATTTTGCTGAGGCAAAACTAAAATGCGGTTAGTACAGACCAGCTGTACATGCGCGTGCTCCTTTGAGCCATTACTGCGTAATCGCCCAAATCCGCGCTTGAAAGCTTGTTATCACAAGCACTTTTGTCGCAGAAAATCGTACCGATTTTTGCTCGTCAAAAGCACATTCTGTTAACGCCAACCAGCAAGCTCAGCATTAAAATGTCGTCACTAATGTGAGTGTGAAGTCCGAGACAAGATAAAAAATGAAAGAAAAACAACAAAACTCACTCAACATTTTTCTCGTTCACCATTGCGAAAAATATGCTTGAAAAAGTGCTTTTTTTCATTAATGTCAATTTAGGAGCTTTACTCATAATCACACTAAAGGAATAACAGCATGACTGACAATAATCACAACGGCCCGATCGTAAACATTGATGGCACACCTATGATAGGTAACACAGGAGTCGATGTGCATGGCAACCCATTTGGCATTACTGAATCCGACACATCGACGTGTAATAGCAGCATAAGCGATGATGCTTGGTCATTGCCTAACGACACATTTAGCTGCGATTTCGACAGTGGATTTGGGGATGGTTTCTAATTATGCGCCGTCATCTAAACGACAAAACACTTGCCAAATGGATACCTTTAGTCCTTTTGAGCATTATCACTATCATGTGCTTTTGCTGGTTTATCTATACTGAGGATATGAATTGCCTTTTACCTCCGTTAATACGTAAGCGTCCATTTTAGGACGTATTGACGCCTTATAGATTTCGGCCAAGCATCCTGGCTAGATGTCTTTCATGATCTGCACCAGTCCTGGTGGGATTTTCCACTGGCGGTTATCATCGCTGACCACCATCACTGATTTCTTGTTGATTTTGATAACCACCCCGAACACTTGGCCTTCTTTGGCCTTGAAGTGGACTTTTTGGCCTAAACGTAGCTGGCTTAGAACATTGATGTCGTTTTGCAAACGTAA
>NZ_JAKKRO010000097.1:0-10316 GCF_025654235.1 Shewanella sp. SM32
GTTAATGTTTTACCTGGCACGGGGCGACCTTCTTTTCTGGCAATATCTCGCCAATGATACAAGGTTTGCACCGCGATGCCTTCTTCCCGAGCGACCTCTGCGACCGTTAAGTTGTGAGGAGGTAATAATTTTTTAAGGATCGCCTCTTTACGTTCTGGTGAATACCGAGCCATATCGTTCTCTTTTGCCGCACCCTGTCTTTAAACATAATGATTATTTAGGGGTGACAACAATCCTGACACAGGGGGACACCAACGCCACCAATTTGTTGGAATTGGCGAATGCCCCAACAGGATGCCCACACTTTAATTCTGATTGCTGAGCTTGAAGCATCTTTGCCGTAACTATCGTATTCGATACCTTCACCATCGATGTTTTTATTAATGTACTTCATGATGTAACCCGTTCCTGAACCAATCGCGGGATCGATGTACTCCACTTTGAAGCGGCGCTCCTTTGCGCCCTGCTCGTCACCATCTTCTTCTAAGCAATAGTGAGTGAAGGTATCGACTAAGGTTTCCTGTTGCTCACTTGGGACAAATAACAGTAAGTGCCAGTGCGGGGTGCCATCGTGGTGCGGCTCTGCTACCCGAAAGCCGAAAGGGGTGACTTGTTCACGGGCAAGGGCGGCACGAATGCGGGCAAAGGTGCGATTTAAGTATTCTTGGGCATCGAGTGGGGTTGCGCCGTTCCAATTGGGATTTTCATCGCCCGTTCTGGCAAAACAGCGATGGTATTTAGACGGTGTAGTCATGGTTAAGAAAAGGGCGCTATAGCCCATCTCTTTGGCATAATCTTCAAAGCCACGGATGCGAACCATCAACTCGGCCTTGCGAATGGCGGGATTTGAGACATTAAGTTTGGATAACTCGGCAAGACTGGCGCTAAAACCATGCTCATTGGTTGCAATAGTATTTTCTAACAGTTGCTGGTTATTGAGCCATTGGTTTTTAAAATTGCTGACGGTAATGTGACTGGCATAAATGCCTTTTTGTTTACTGACCAGATTGAGTTCCCGTGAAATGGTTTCAATTTGCAGATTGCGCTGTCGTCTTAATTTACGTTTCCACCAAATTTCATCGCCAGCGCGGGCGAGTGCGCCATAGACTTGGGCAAGCTCAATCTCATCAAGTGTGTCCAACTTAAGATGGTTGATAATTGTCTCGCTCAGTTTTGGCGGCTTAATGCTATAGCACGCCATGTAATGCAATAGCGTGCTGTAAATAGTGAGTAATCCCTTACCTTCTGCTTGCGCTGTGATCTGTATACAGCGGCGGGCGTGTTGCTTTGCCTTTGCGCTTATATCTTGCTGCTCAATATTGATGTGGTAAAAATGTTTGTCTTTACCCATAACGGCGGCAATGCGTTTAGTCAGGTGTAGCACGCTCAAATTGGCCTCGCGGCGGTTTGGCTTGCTACGATATTGCCGCATAATCGCTATACGATGAGGTGAGGGCAGGCCGTAGAGTTTACTGTCTAGCCATTGCTTATCGTGTTCATGAACATTAAGCATGTGCTTTTACCTCGCTGTTAGTCAGTAATTGCTTACCTCGCTCGTTAAGCGATAGCTTTTGCCAACGAATGCCCATCTCAAAAATCGTGGTTTCAGTGAGTAGTCCTTCACGCTTTAATCTAAATAGTGTGCGTTTTTGAAAGTGGCCGTTAAAGGTTTCAATACCGTCAACTTTGCCAAAGTCGCTGCAAATTTCTGAGCACAGGAAAAGGCTATTGCCCTGTAAGAGCCATTGGCCAAACTCCTGTTGTTCATCGGTGAGCTTGGGCATGGGGACAGAAGGGGAGGTCATCATTACTTAACCTCCCCGTTATGTAATGGTTCACTAGGCTTTAATTGCGGGACGTCTTGGTTGTCCCCGTTAACGCGTTCGGTGTTCGTTAACGGGTTCGGTTCCTCGGTTTTGGCCTGTGTACCCGTTAACGGGTACTTAGACTCGTTATGTAACCTAATGGACTTCAAATTTACTTGAAGGTTATGGTCGATCACCGCTAATTGAATGATGATGCAAATAGCTAGGGCAAATTTATAGAGTGTGATCATAAACCCTCCCGTTAATGAAGGATTCAACATCACTTTGGCGGTACTTAACGCTGCGGCCAATTTTAACGAAGCGTAAAGGATAGCGGCCAGTGCAACGCCAAACGGATAGGGTGCCGATGGTGACGCCGAGAAATTCGGCGACCTCGGTCGGGCTGAGTAATAGATCGTTCATGGTAACTCCTGATTAAAGTAGATTTGTCAGGAGTTAAGATAATCGTGAGGGGTTAGGGTGTATTCACGTCACAGGGTGTGAAAGTACCGTGACAGGGTGTGACAGTACCGTCACACCCTGTCGCGGTAATACTTAAGGCTTACTAAGCCAGTCATATTTGTGACCAGTTGCAATAAGGTTTTGCTTAAGGCGGCTTTTTATTTCATCACTGGCTCTGAAATAAACGGATTTGATATCATTGTCATAAGCATTTTGAGTGAACCCTCTATCTTTTGCTTTACCGTACCATTCATGACCTAGGTCAAACTCACCAGTTGATAGATAAATCGCTCCAAGCAAGGTGCATGGCCTGAAATTTAAAGGTGTCACTTTATGTGCTTCATGCCCAAGTTCTATTCCTCTGGTGAAGTCTTCTTGATCTCTACAGACCCCGCCAAAGGTCGTCAATAGAGCTGACTTCAGCTTTTTGTCTTTCCCTGAATGGGCAAATGGATACTGTTCATTTAGTGTCTTTCGGATTTTCTTTAGTTCGCCACCTTTTCTGTAGGCTGCACTTGCATTGACCAGCTCCCAAGGCATGTTTTTCTGTTTCCAGTTTTGATAATGCTGATGTGCTAATTGAATATGATTTTTTTGCTCAATAAGTTCATTGTAAAAGCCTACGTCAGAAAGCCATGCCATTTCTTCTTGGGTGATTGGCTTTTTGCGAAGTTGGTTCAGAAGCTTGTCGACTCGCGAGTTTTTCTTTACGCCGTGAATTTCGAAATCATCAAAATCAATGTGACTTGCTTGATATGCTTGTTCCGCTGCTAGCTGTTTTTTCAGGAGTTCATCTGCTTGAGCTTTTTTCTCGGCTAACTCTTTAGTTTGTTTTTCTTGGACTGCTTGTTGTCTTCTAATTTCAATATTGTCGAGAACATTTTGATACTGCCCCAATAGTAGTTTTGCAACAGCTTGATTTGACCTTGTTGGTAGCTCACTTCCTCTAGTAAAGATTGAGGTCAAAATTTCAATTTTCAGCTTAATGAAATTATTGAAAATAGAATCAATTTTATCTGATGGCCTAGTTTTTGAGCGTGCTTCTATATACAACTTATGAGCGCCATCACCCAATGCAATTGAGAGCATCTCCATATCGGATTCACAAATGTTGCTTTCATCCTCGGTAAACAATTCAATCAACAGATCAGCGAATGCGCTAAAAATTGGATACTGTCCTGTAGAGAATAGTGCAATAACTAGAGCGGTTTTATGATTAAGCATTGAGAAAGTCCGTTTAAATTATCTATTAGTTTGTTGCGAACTCAGCCAACTATTAATTGTTCTAGTTGCTTGATATGGTGAAGAAAATGAGTAACCAATGCTTTTGGCGAAATCAAGGACTTGTTCTGTAATCATTTGTGCTGCTTGGTGAGGATTATCGTAATTTCGTTGATTATAAAGTTGGATGGCGTAGGCCACGACTTTATCTCTAGTGCCATGACGCTTATTTCTTCCTGAACTTCCAGATTTAGAAGCTTTGTCGAATAGTTCTTTATGCTTGGTTATGTCAGCTTGAAGTGTCAGATAGCTTTCGTTTTCAATGTCCAATACGTGCTGTGCAAAAAGGCGACTTAGTAGATTGGCTGCTTTGGTCATTCCAGCCATGTGGCACGCCATCATCGCTTGCATAAACTCAGCTATGGCCTCTGGTTGGCTGTTGAGTAAGTTTAGTAATATAGCTTCATCTTCATCATTAGTGTCCGATGAAAGCGGAAAATTGGCATTTGCGAACCTTCGTACATTGTTCATATCGATCTGAGATTCATTGCTCGATGATGAAGATAGCATTTCAATAAATAGCTCCACCATTTTCTGTTGTTCTTCACTAAGGATTTTCTGACTGTCTGGAATTTTTGCCAGCTCTTTTGCGACAGTATCTTCAGTTGTGCCTTTGGGGAGTTTGCTGGATAGTTCAGAGGGGGAAGTTATGGCACGAAATACTTCATCCATATCTTCGAACATTTTGTCTTTATCTGGAGAGTCAGGGAGGGCGGTAAGGACTTTCAAAAATTCGGGTGGTTCGGAAATTGAATATTGCTCGATGATCCCTTCGAGTGTTTGAGTGAACTTTTCTTGCGATGAATTTTCCGTCATAAACCTGTTTTCCCTGTTCGTTAACTCATAGGGAAAAGTATTAGAAATAGTGCTAATTGTCCATAACTGAGATGAACAGGGCAAAACGGGGATTTTTGAAAATGTTACGAAAAAAAATTCTAAAAAACGTCATCTCTATGGCGGCACATAGGCGGCACAGAATTTTTTGTTTTTCGTAAATTGTTGAATTTAATATATAAAAAGTGACTTATGGTCTCTCCACAGGGACTCGAACCCCGATCGGCCGCTTAGGAGGCGGCTGCTCTATCCTGTTGAGCTATGAAGAGACGACAGTGATTATACTGGTTTTATCTTTGATTAAAAGGCTTATGATTTAGTTGCTTAAATCTTAAGCGCTATGTCGTTTATCTGTACATTGTAGGCGGCATTTTGGTCTACAAGTACTGCGGTGGCGCTTTCTTCGCTTACTTGCTCAATTTTTACCGTTGCACGACTTTTGGTCGCGACGGCGCGCATTTCATTGAGTCTATCGGGTAAGTTTTGTTGTAATACTACTTGGAATTTATCACCGACACGAATGCCATGTTTACGGCCTAGATTTAATATAATCCTGTCTGCTTGTCGGCTAACGACTTGGCCAAGTAATGGCCTGCAATTAAGTGTGCTGTCTAAATCTCGGGTAGCTTGCAATATTAATTGAGTAATACTTTTTCCATAGGAGGAACGCCAGAATCTATTACTGTTGGGAGCAATGATAGCCTGTTCTTCAAATTCCCATGGGGCCGATGTGCTGTAGCTTTTGCTCCAGACCTCTTCGCCACTGATCCCATGATAGAGGCTGAGTTTGAATTGAAATTGCCTTAGCGGAGCTTCATCCCAAAATCCTAAGAAGGTGGGTTGTACAGGCTCTATCGATATATCAATGATCTGCGGTTGAAGAATATATTGGCTGTCGGTAATTTCACTGAGCCAGCTTGGGAGTCGATAACCGCGAATATCCACTAGGTCTTGTTCAATATCGAGTCGCTCGTTAGCATGGATGTGACTAAAGCCAGTTGAAGAGTAATCTTCTATAGTGTTCCCTAACGCCTCTGAAATGACCTCTTCAAAGCCTGAAAGTTGTCCATATCTAAGCTGAGAACGATCTTTTATTTGTGTTTGAGGTATTAAAATAGCGGCCTTTAATTGGCCATTAGGACACTGTTGTGTTGGATCATCATTTAGATCGAGGCGTAGGGATACATATATTTTATTTCCCTGAATTTGCTCGCTTACGAGTTGGATGTTTATGGCTTGGGCGTTGCGATTTATCGCAAAGTTATTTTGTGTGAGGTTACCATTAGAGGTTTGTTGCTCGCTGGATATTTGAATACCTGTGCTTAAAGTCGCATAGCTAACAGCTTGATTAATTGCTTCTTCCCTTGCTTGAGCTGTATTACCATTGATAATAGTTGCTTCTCCGCTGGCTTCTATCCATTCGGCTCTGGTGGGCAAAGAAAGTAGTAAAAGGCTCAAAATGATGAGCGAAGCTGAACCTGGTATGTGCATCAATTCAATCCTTATCGCTAAGCTAATGGCGATATTACCAATCGAGCCAGTTTTCTGACTCTTAATCTAATATGTCAATAAAGCAAATTTCGTGCCTGAGTATGAGAACTTTTGATAAAGTTTCCATTGTTACAGTCGATATACTGCGTAATAGAAGAATATTGTCGGACTGAGGTTAATATTGGTCCAAAGATTGCTGGTTTTTGTTACTCATTAAAAATTTGAAGCTTAGAAAGTGAGTCACTTGACTGCCAATGCACCCATAGATGAGGTAAATCCAATGCTAAAGCGTGTGATTATTCCCTTAACATTGATAATGTTAGGTGGATGTGTAGCTAAACCGGTTACACCGCCCAAACCGAGTTTAGTGGATGGCAATGGGTTGCCGCCAACGGCAGTGATTAACCATTTAGCACAGCGAATAGTGACTGAGCTCGTTAAGCAAAATGATGCTCTGCGTTCTGATCAACCTATCGTAGTTGCAACACCTGTATTAGTGGGTGATTTGAATGGCACTAATGCGTTAGCGCAACAGTTACAGCAAGGATTAATGACATCGCTCCATAGCTTTCAGTTTAATGTGGTGGATTTAAACTTAGCTGATGGCTTGAGAGTCACATCTGACGGGGATTTTATTTTGACGCGAGATTGGCAAAAATTGTCGAAAGATCTTCCTGTTGAGCATCTTGTCGTTTCGACTATGAGCGTAGTAACCAATGGTATGGCGATCAATACTCGGATTGTGAACATTAGTAACAATCGCGTGGTATCGGCATCTCAAACTTTTGTGACTCAAAAAGAGTTGGCAAACTACATGCAGCCTTCGGAGCAAATTGTATCACAAAATGGCATCTTATATCGTCAGGCGAGTCCAGGTATGAATGAAGTGCGTGTTTTAGGAGATGGAAAATGAAACGCTACCTTTTAGTTATTGTGGCGCTAATGCTAACTGGCTGCGCTGCTAAAGATAGATATGTGCAATGGGAAGATGTGCCGCCGCCGAGTTTTCCTAAGTTAACGGCTATAGGATATGCGCCGTTAGCGACTCAACCGGCTAAAGAGCAATCACAAAGAGTGTTGATGGCTATGCAGGCATCAAAAATTGTGGCTTATCGTGAATTAGCGGAACAAGTTTATGGGCAGAAAATAACGGCAAACAGCAGTGTCAGTGATTGGATGTTGACGGACGATAATGTCAAAGCGTCAGTTTCTGGTGTGATCCGCGGTGCACGAGTCGTTAAGAGTTATCCAGCAGGCGAGCATTATGTCACTGAGTTAGAACTTGATTTTTCACAGGTTTGGGCGCTTTATCAACAACAGAGCCGTCCACAACGAGTGAAGGAAGTGACGTATTTCTAGCGTTATTGAATGTATGTTCAACAGCATGTATTGGGCCGCGTATTTACGCGGCTTTTCTTTTTGTACAAGACATTAATATCTAATCAGAGCTTAGAAAAGGTAATGCTAAGTGGGAGTGATGCGCTTGTTAGGCCTTTAAATCATTGCCTAAACTTGAGATAGTCGAGGTCTTGCCTTTATCGTTATAGGTGAGGCTGGAGGCGTTTCTGCTGGCTTGTAAAGCTTGAGCAAAGCGATTTAAACTCGCTAAATTCATCTCAATTAAACTGGCATTTTGTTCGTTTAATTCTTTGCATTCAGTCAATGCGTCTTTGATCTCTGCCATTTTATGCACGAGTTCGACTTGCTGAGTGAGTAGCGATTTATCACTGTGATTTGCCAGAATATCATCATTAGTCTTTAATTCTTTCAGACATTGCGATTTTTCATTAGCAAGGGAAAGCAGTAAATCGGCGTTTTGGTCAACCAAAGCGCCTTTTTCCTTGAGTATGATTTGCTTAAGAACAGCCAAATGGGCGTGTTGTAGATCTACCAGTTTAGCTATTTCAGTCATAGTTACTCTTTATTTAAGTCATTAAGTTCGGCTTCAAAACTTGCAATATTGGCAGCCAACTTTTCAGGGTCAATTTTATAGCGACCTTCGGCAATAGCTTGTTTGATTTCTGCTACTTTCTTTTGATCAACTTCAGGAAGGCTAGCCATTTTAGTCTGAGCTCCTTGAAGTTGTTGTGCCTGGGCCGTAATGACCACCGAATCGCTTCTCTGTGGTGTTGTCGATTTTGTAGCAACTTGAGCAGATTGATCGCTGCTCGTTTTCGTTGCGCCTGAACGAACTTGCGCAGTCGTTGCAGTGTTGAGTTTGCTAATATCAATTGCCATTTTAGGCTCCAGCGTCGTGTGTACGGGATTTCTTAACTGGGGTATCGGCAGCTTACAAAAAAGCTTTAGATTATTTTACATTCTTACTTCAACTTCGCCAATGCCTGTGACTATAGCATCTAGTTCTTTGTTTGAACTGCTATTTTTGACTCTGATCCGATCACCTTTATTGCCATCTTGTAGGGCTTCGCCCACTGTTTTGAGCTCGAATGAGCCAGAACGAACGTAGATAGATACCGAATCATTTTTACAAACGAAGCATAAGTTGTTGCTTAATATGGGATTATCTTTTGCTACTCGTCGTTTTACTCGCACGCCAGCCAATTTACTCGGGTCATCAAATTCGGCACCTCTCAAGCTATTTTGTTCAATGTAACGGACTTCTACTTGACTAGGAGAGATGAGTTCGCCTGGTGCTAAGATTTCGGTTGAGACAACAACGGGGAATAAGATATCCACCCGAACCGAGATATAGATTTGCCAAGGGTAAGCTAAGTCTTGTGTATCGCAGCTGACTTTTAAGGTGTTATTACGGCTAATTTCCCTATCGCTAGCCAGTTCAACTTTCATTGGAGACGAACATTGTGACGGCAGCATTCTTGCGTCAACCATCTGTGGCGAAATATTTACTTTGGCATTTTCTGGAACGGATATTTTTTCTGAAATAAGCGCTTTAGCTAATTCTGAGATTGCCGATACGGTGGGGACAATAGGCTCTGCACTCGCAAAAGCGGGCATGAAGAGGGTGAAAAGACTAAAAAAACAGACTAAATTTACTTTCATAATGAAGAGACTAGCTTGTAACGCCAGAATGCACCTATACTTTTATTAAGTTCGAAGCTGACCACTGTAATAATAATTTGCATCACTGTCAGAAGATTGACTCAGTTTCGACTATGTTTATCGATAGATAAGACGTAAGCAATTAATATGCCTATACTCAACTGAGTTATAGGGCCGAACATAAACAGAACAACAAGGCAGAGTTATGTCGAGTATTCTTGATTCAGTCAACAAACGAACCCAGCTCGTTGGACAAAACCGTTTAGAATTACTGCTTTTTAAATTAAACGGTCGTCAACGGTTTGGGATTAACGTGTTTAAGGTGAAAGAAGTACTGCAGTGTCCACCACTGACCACTTTGCCTAAACTTAATCCTTATGTGAAGGGTGTTGCTCATATTCGTGGAACAACCATTTCAGTGATTGATTTGAGTGCGGCAACAGGGGGAAAACCTTTAGCGAGCACTGAAAACTGTTTCATCATTATTTCTGAATATAACCGCAGTGTTCAAGGCTTCTTGGTCAGTTCTGTTGAGCGGATCATCAACATGAATTGGGAAGCGATTATGCCTCCGCCGCAAGGTGCTGGCCGTTATTCTTATCTGACAGCTGTGACTGAAATTGAAGGTGAATTAGTTGAAATTCTCGATGTGGAAAAAATCTTAGATGAGATTTCACCAGTTAAAACGGCTATCAGTGAAGAAGCCAATGAAAAACTGACCCTCGACAGAACTCAGCATTACCATATTATGGTTATTGATGATTCTGCCGTGGCGCGTAAACAAATTATTCGTTCACTCGAGTCATTGAATTTACAAATTGATACCGCAAAAGATGGTCGCGAAGCATTAGACAAGCTTAAAGAGATCGCCAAAGAGATGGATAATGTGGCCGATGAGATCCCCCTCATCATCTCTGATATTGAGATGCCTGAAATGGATGGCTACACCCTGACAGCTGAAATCCGAGATGATCCTAAGCTTAAGCATATTAAAGTGGTACTGCATACTTCGTTAAGTGGTGTATTCAATCAGGCAATGGTTCAAAAAGTGGGGGCCAATGACTTTATCGCTAAGTTTAATCCTGACGAACTGGCCGCTGCTGTGAATAAGCATTTAAGTTTGTAATTGCTGTCGGTTAGTACCTAGATACGCTTTACGCTATAATCTCGACTTCCCCCTGTGTCAGGATTGTTGTCACCCCTAAATAATCATTATGTTTAAAGACAGGGTGCGGCAAAAGAGAACGATATGGCTCGGTATTCACCAGAACGTAAAGAGGCGATCCTTAAAAAATTATTACCTCCTCACAACTTAACGGTCGCAGAGGTCGCTCGGGAAGAAGGCATCGCGGTGCAAACCTTGTATCATTGGCGAGATATTGCCAGAAAAGAAGGTCGCCCCGTGCCAGGTAAAACATTAAC
>NZ_JAKKRO010000098.1:0-9859 GCF_025654235.1 Shewanella sp. SM32
TTAATGTTTTACCTGGCACGGGGCGACCTTCTTTTCTGGCAATATCTCGCCAATGATACAAGGTTTGCACCGCGATGCCTTCTTCCCGAGCGACCTCTGCGACCGTTAAGTTGTGAGGAGGTAATAATTTTTTAAGGATCGCCTCTTTACGTTCTGGTGAATACCGAGCCATATCGTTCTCTTTTGCCGCACCCTGTCTTTAAACATAATGATTATTTAGGGGTGACAACAATCCTGACACAGGGGGGTGATGTGAACCGACTATAGCAAACACGCATTTGTCCAAACTCGTGTCAGGCCGATCAGTTCTGGCACGTTAATGCCCCAAAGCAATTCAGCGTTGTTTCTTCTTGATTGTAAGTTACACAGATTTAGCATTACTTTTTCTTATACTTAAACTAAACAAATTAAGAGTGATTATCGAGTGGTTCAATAGTTATCTATTGTAGTGATCTGATATTCTTGATTAGGATCTTCAGGTCATTTAAAAAATAAATGTCTAGCACATAACTTTGTTTACCTACATTATTTTAGCGCTGATTATTTTATACTGACGACTGTTCCATTCGCTGAACAGTCGTGGAAATTTATAAAAATGAAACAAAGAATTATAGTAAAAGCCAATATTTTCAAAGCACTGGGGCATCCAACGCGATTATGGATGGTAGAGCAACTTACACAGGGTGAAAAATGTGTATGTGAATTTGTTGAGGGCGTTGATGTTGATTTTTCCACAATTTCTAAGCACTTATCCGTTTTGCGCCATGCTGGAATTGTGGATATGGAAAAACGAGGTAAGCAGATTTTTTATCGTCTTACCATGCCATGCTTACTGACATCGTTACATTGCATTGATGGTTTATTAGATCTACAAATTCAGAAGCAGATCGCATTAATTGAGTAGTTTCAGACCTATCATTTGGTTAAATGGCAAAATAACAAAGTAACCAAATAAGGCTCAATTATGGATATTAAAATTCTCGGTACGGGTTGTACAAAGTGTCAAAAATTGGCAGAGGCTACTAAAGCCGCGGCGCAGGCACTTCATCTTGATTACCAGCTATCTAAAGTGACTGATATTGAAAAAATTATGGCCTACAACGTAATGTCAACACCGGCGTTGGTGGTAGACGAGCAAATAATTCTAACGGGACGACTTGCCAGTGTTGATGAGCTCATGACCTTGCTTAAAGCCCATACAGCTTAGTGGCATAAAGGAGTCGGCATGAACGCTAAAAAAATTGTCCGCTACCTGCTGCTCACTGTGGTTTGTGTAGGCTTAGGGTTGGTTGGGTATCAGCAATTTGGCACGATAACCGCTGCTAAAACTAATAATGCGGATATCGCTGCCAGCGTGTCACCTCAATTAAAAGATGGGCTGAATGTTTATTATTTTCATGGTAATCAGCGCTGTACAACCTGTGTCCGCATGGAAAAATTCACACAGTCTACTGTGATGAATCAGTTTTTCAAGCAAGTGCGCGATGGTGAAATGCAGTTAAATTTAGTGAATGTCGATTTGCCTGAAAACCAGCATTACATCGATGATTATCAGTTGGTATTTCGTACCGTGGTGATTGCTAATACCCACAATGGCGTGGATACAGATTGGCGACGGTTAGACCGTGTGTGGGAGTTGGCCAACAACGAGCGGGCATTCAGCCAATATTTGACTGAAGAGATTAACGCGATGGTTAATCAGACTAAGGCTAATCAAGCCTTAGTCGTGCGATCTGCCAAGGTGCCCACCCATGGATGAGTGGGCAGTTATGCTGTTGTCGGCCTTTTGGTTTGGCATTTTAACGTCTATCAGCCCGTGCCCATTAGCGACTAATGTAGCGGCAATTTCTTATATCAGTAAAGGCATACAATCTCCATATCGAGTATTTGCTACAGGGCTTGCCTACACTATTGGACGCATGCTCAGTTACTTGGTGCTCGGCGTAGTACTCGTGGGGAGTTTACTCTCTACGGTGACGGTATCGGTGTTGCTCCAGAAATACATGAACCTGTTACTCGGGCCTATCTTAATATTGGTGGGGATGTTTTTACTGGAGTTACTGACATTACGCTTACCAGGTAGTGGTGTCTTATTCGAGAAGTTAAAAGCCAAAATTAACCCACAAGGATATGTAGGCGCTTTACTACTGGGGATTTTATTTGCGTTGTCATTTTGTCCGACTTCTGCAGCTCTCTTCTTTGGCTCGCTGCTACCGCTTGCACTAGAGTCACAATCGAGTATTGCCCTGCCAGCGATTTATGGGGTAGCCACTGGTCTACCGGTTTTAGTCTTTGCGATCCTATTAGGAATTAGCGCCAATCGCGTTGCGAAAGCTTATAACCACATATTGGCGTTTGAGCACTGGGCCAGAAAAATCACTGGCGTGGTATTTATCATCATTGGTGGCTATTACGCTTGGGTGAATATTTTCAGTCCATTTATTGGCGAAAATTAAAGGCTATAACTGTATTGCATGTTTGTAAATCAGGCCTCGAGGTATGAGATTACCCGAGGCCAGAGCTTGTTTTGAAAATCTAACTATTTTTTACTCTCAGCCCATTGGCATCAATAACCACTTCACCGTCTTCCTTGGTAAAAGCACCTAATTGGGGATTTGGCAAAATATCTAAAACACTTTCTGATGGACGGCACAGACACGTACCCAATGGCGTAATGACGATGGGACGATTAATCAGGATTGGGTGCTCGAGCATAAAATCGATTAATTCACTGTCGCTAAACTTATCTTCACTTAAGCCTAATACGGTAAAGGGCTCAACATTTTGCCGCAGTAAACTGCGCACCGAAATACCCATCTCCGCAATCAGTTGCAGCAGAGTTTGTCGGCTCGGTGGCGTCTCAAGGTAGAGGATTATAGTCGGTTCAACCCCTGAATTGCGGATAAGGCCTAAAGTGTTGCGCGATGTGCCACAGACTGGATTGTGGTAAATCTTAATGCTGTCATCAATCATATTAGTCATAACATGTCTCTGAAAAATAATCGCTTATAAATTTATCCATAGGCACTAAACAGATGCTCTAGTACCCATGGACGAAGATTAGAAGGAGAGGCGCAGCGCCAGTGCCGCTAGGGTGACAAATAGCACTGGTACTGTCATCACAATGCCGACGCGGAAATAATAACCCCAGGTAATATTGATATTTTTCTGCGCCAGTACATGCAGCCATAACAAGGTTGCTAAACTGCCGATGGGGGTGATTTTGGGACCTAAATCGCTACCAATTACGTTCGCGTAAATCATGGCCTCTTTAATCACGCCAGTTGCATTGCTACCGTCTATCGACAGGGCGCCAATTAACACTGTGGGCATGTTGTTCATGATGGACGATAAAAAGGCGACCAAGAAGCCTGTGCCCATAGTGGCAGCCCAAAGCCCTTGTTCTGCCAAGCTATTTAATACACTTGATAGGTAATCGGTTAAGCCTGCGTTGCGAAGACCATAAACAACCAAATACATGCCGAGTGAAAAGACCACTATCTGCCATGGCGCGCCGCGAAGCACCTTAGTAGTATCTATGGCATGGCCTTTTTTCGCGACAACAAACAGGATCAGGGCTCCTACGGCAGCGACTAAACTCACGGGCACACCGAGCGGTTCTAAGCCAAAAAAGCCCACCAAGAGTAAGACTAATACGCCCCAACCGGTTTTAAAGGTGTTGAGGTCGCGAATGGCGGCCTTAGGTTCACGTAGTTTTTGCAAGTCGTAGGTCGCGGGAATATCTTTGCGGAAAAACAGATGCAGCATGACTAAAGTGGCGCTAATAGCGGCAATATCGACGGGCACCATCACAGCGGCATATTCGTTAAAGCCTATGTTAAAGAAGTCAGCCGAAACGATATTCACTAAGTTAGAGACGATTAACGGCAAACTCGCGGTATCGGCAATAAAACCCGCCGCCATTACAAAGGCTAAGGTCGCTCCGGCGCTAAAGCCCAGAGCCAGTAACATCGCAATCACTATGGGGGTGAGGATCAGCGCCGCGCCATCATTGGCGAACAATGCGGCAACCGTCGCGCCGAGTAACACTATGTAAGTAAAGAGTAAACGGCCACGACCTTTGCCCCAACGGGCCACATGCAGCGCGGCCCATTCGAAAAATCCCGATTCATCCAATAATAAACTGATGATGATCACGGCAATAAAGGTGGCGGTCGCATTCCAGACAATATTCCATACCACAGGAATATCCCCTAAGTGCACCACACCCAGTACTAGAGCCAATACGGCGCCCAAGGTGGCACTCCAACCTATGCCTAATCCCTTAGGCTGCCAAATTACTAACACTATGGTGAGAACAAAAATTGCCCCAGCTAACCACATACAAGCTCCTAAAAGGGCAGATACCGTCTACCCGTAACCATAAAATAATGCCCATAAGGATACATTAATGCTGTTTTGCCAGTAGGCTTAATCGTGTAATACCAATGGGTTCTTCTTGCTGCAATGGGATTAATGCTAACCGAGAGGCCAAGCCCTGTTGCACTTTCTCTATTTGCACCAGTTCATGGCGAGCGCGTACTTTTAATAATGGCGAGGTCGTTCTGGCAACGGCGAGGCTGTTATTGATAAGCCATGCCCAAGGTTCAATCCCTGCGCGGCGCAAATCTTCCTGCAAATTCGCGGCTTCGAGCACAGGGGTAGTTTCGGGCAAAGTGACCAATAATACCTTAGTGCGCTCTTTGTCTTGCAACTGCATCATTGGCGTTGAATAGTGAGTTGTTTCCCCCATACGTTTAGCGACTTCACGGTGATAGGCGCCGGTAGCGTCAAGCAGCAATAAGGTATGCCCCGTTGGCGCGGTATCCATTACCACAAAGCGTTTCCCCGCCTCGCGGATAATGCGCGAAAAGGCTTGGAATACGGCAATTTCTTCAGTGCATGGCGAACGTAAATCTTCTTCTAACAAGGCTTTACCTTGGGCATCTAACGCTTTGCCCTTCGTTGCTAACACCTGTTCACGGTAGCGAGTGGTGACTTCGACGGGATCGATTCTGCTGACTTGCAAATTCGCCAATTGACCATGCAGCGTTTGTTCTAGATGCGCGGCAGGATCTGAGGTGGTCAAATGCACATCTAAGCCAAGCTCTGCCAATCTGACCGCAATGGCGGCGGCCAGCGTAGTTTTCCCGACACCACCTTTGCCCATGAGCATGATAAGGCCATGGTCCTGCTGCGCGATTTCACTGATTAAACTATCCAGTGTTGGCACTTGGGGCAGACTGTCTTGCTTACATTGGTCTTGCTCATCCATTACGGGTAAATCAATGTATTCTGCAGGCATAAAGAGTTGGCGTAATGGCGCAACGCCTACCAGGTTCATCGATTGAAGTATCAGCGTTTCGTGAGGTAATGCCGTGAGAATGGGGGATAAATTGGTGAGCACCGCTTGTTCACGTTGATAGAGTGCAGAGGCAAGGGGATCATTGAGTGCCGCGCCTTCGGGCAATACGCCGTTAATCACCAGATATTGATTCTTAAGGCCCACTTGGCGCAATTCTTGGTGAGTGCGCTCCACTTCTATCAGGGTGGATTGCTGTGGACGCGCAACTAAGATCAAGCGTGTTTTGTCGGGATCGGCCAGTGCTGCTAATGCTTGCGAGTAGCGTTCCGCCTGTTTTTCGAGGCCCGCTAATGGGCCAAGACAGGAAGCGCCCTCGGGGTTAGTCTCTATAAAGCTGCTCCAAGCCCCTGGGAGTTGTAACAGCCTAATCGTATGCCCCGTTGGTGCGGTATCAAAAATAATATGATCGAAATCTTGCAGTAGCGATGCATCGGTTAACAAACCGGTGAATTCATCGAAGGCGGCAATTTCAGTGGTACAGGCACCAGAGAGTTGTTCTTCAATACTGCGAACTACATCTGGCGGTAATAGGCCTTTGACGGGATCCACAATACGGGCGCGGTATTGCTCTGCAGCTGCTTGAGGATCAATTTCCAGTGCCGTTAGTCCCGCAACGCTGTCTATTGGCGTGAGTTTATTACCGATGGTTTGTCCGAAAACTTGGCCTACATTGGATGCGGGATCGGTACTGACCAACAACACCCGCTTACCACTGTCAGCTAAGGTAATTGCTGTCGCGCAGGATAGCGATGTTTTACCGACACCGCCTTTACCGGTAAAGAAGAGGAATGCGGGCGGATTCTGAATAAATTTCATTAGATTATCCTTGGTGTTTCCAAACGTGAGTTGACTAACAGCAAGAGGTTTTGCCACTGCAACAAGGAGCGATATTTTTCGCAGGTTCTGCGATATCGATCTTCGCCCAACGGGAAAGTTCCTGCCGACTTGGATAGCGGCCCGCTAATATCATTTCACCATTTAAGAGAATAAGCGGTAGGGATTCTGTACCAGATGTTTCTAAAAAGCGTCTGACAAGGGCATTTTCGGCAAAGGCCATGGGCTGTTGGGATAAATTAAAGCGATCTACTGTAATGCCTTGTTGTTTTAACCATTGGCAATCGGCGGCAAAGGTGACGAGTGCTTGGTCAACGTCAGTGCCACACACGCCAGAGCTGCAACATAAAGCGGGATCGAATATCGAAAATTGAGTCATAACTTTTTCCCCATAAAATGGATTCAGGTTTGAAAGCGAAGGCAATAAAAGTGGGTGTTGGTGCCCTAAAAACCACTTAAAATGCATATATGGATTTTCGTATATACTATACGCTTGAAAAAAATGGAGTCAAACACTCAAAAGATATTCACTGCTAAAATCCACAAATTCGAATATTGAGCACCTTGGTATATCAGAAAAATGTGACATAACTTCAGTTTACGGTTCTAAGTCACAGTTCTTGAAATTTTCAACTTGGTTTCACAATTGTAAATTTCAGTAAAGTGTAGATGTTTGTAAATTGATCTAAATCGCAGTTATATACCCCAAAAGATATATATTAAATTCCATACCCTTATTAGGAGTGTGGAAAATGAAGAAAGAGAATCAATTCAACTTGGGACGGCGCCAGCTGCTCAAGTCAACTGCGGCAGGTACTGTACTCACTGGGATTGGCGGAGCTTTATCCTTTACCCCTATCCTAGAAGGTATTGCCGCCGAATTACCTGCGCCTTTGCGTAGAACTGGCACCGGAGAGTGGTTAGCGACGACCTGCCAAGGCTGTACTTCATGGTGTGCTAAACAGATTTATGTGATGGATGGCCGTGCATTGAAAGTGAGGGGTAACCCAAACTCTGGCGTCCACGGTATGTCCAGTTGCCCTCGTCAGCACCTAAGCTTAGAGCAAGTGTACGATCCCGATAGATTGCGTACACCAATGATGCGAACTAACCCTAAAAAGGGCCGCGATCAGGATCCTCAATTTGTCCCTATTACTTGGGATAAAGCGCTGGATATGTTAGCGGATAAAATCATTGCTTTACGCGAAGCTAATGAGCCCCATAAATACGCGCTCCTTCGCGGTCGATATTCACATATCACTGATTTGCTTTATAAAAAGATGACCAATTTGATTGGTTCTCCCAATAATATTTCACATAGTTCAGTGTGTGCTGAAGCCCATAAAATGGGACCGTATTATCTAGATGGTAACTGGGGATATAACCAGTACGATATCAAAAATGCTAAATTTATTTTGTCATTTGGCGCCGATCCCATTGCGAGTAACCGTCAAGTCTCGTTTTATTCGCAGACATGGGGTGATTCCCTCGATCAGGCTACAGTCGTCGTAGTCGACCCAAGGCTTTCTGCTTCGGCGGCGAAAGCCCATAAATGGATCCCGATTGAACCTGGTCAAGACAGTGTGCTGGCCCTAGCCATTGCCCATGTCGCCTTGGTTGAAGGTGTATGGCATAAGCCYTTTGTTGGTGATTTTATTGAGGGTAAAAACCTGTTTAAAGCGGGTAAAACCGTCAGTATCGAGAGCTTTAAAGAAACCCATACCTACGGTTTAGTGGAGTGGTGGAACCAAGCTCTTAAAGACTATACGCCAGAATGGGCGAGCAARATTACTGGTATAGACCCTAAAACCATTATTGCCATTGCTAAAGATATGGGKGCGGCGGCACCTGCGGTGCAAGTATGGACTTCCCGTGGCGCAGTGATGCAAGCCCGMGGAACATATACTTCGATTTCTTGCCATGCYTTAAATGGCTTATTTGGTGGTATCGATAGTAAAGGGGGKTTATTCCCAGGTAACAAAACGCCWCTCCTGAAAGAATATCCAGAGGCAAAAGCCTATATGGATGAGATTGCTGCTAAAGGTGTCAAAAAAGAAAAAATTGACCAACGTGGTCGTTTAGCATTCCCTGCCATTGCTAAAGGTAAGCCTGGARGTGGGGTGATCACGGGTAACGTCCCTAATGGCATGCTCGCTGCTGATCCTTAYGAAATWAAAGTGATTTTAGCTTATTTTAATAACTTCAACTTTTCCAATCCTGAAGGGAAACGTTGGGATGAAGCCTTAAGCAAAGTCGAYTTCATGGCCCATGTGACYACCAACGTGTCCGAATTCAGTTGGTTTGCTGATGTGTTATTACCTTCTAGCCACCATATGTTTGAAAAATGGGGTGTGYTGGATTCTATCGGTAATGGTGTTGCACAGGTTTCAATTCAACAACCCTCGATTAAACGTCTATGGGATACCCGTATCGATGAATCTGAAATCCCTTACATGTTAGCTAAAAAGCTGGCWGATAAAGGATTTGATGCACCATGGCGTTATATCAATGAACAAATTGTCGAYCCTGAAACAGGTAAACCTGCTGCGGATGAAGCWGAGTTTGCGAAGTTGATGGTCAGATTCTTGACTGCGCCGCTGTGGAAAGAAGATGCGTCTAAATACGGTGATAAGCTCAATTCATGGGATGAGTTCGTGCAAAAAGGGGTGTGGAATAGCTCTCCTTATAAGCTTGAGTCTCGCTGGGGTAAGTTCAAAACWGAAACCWCTAARTTTGAGTTTTACAGTAAGACCTTGGAAAAAGCGTTGCAAGAACATGCTGATAAACACAAAGTCAGCATAGATGAGGTAATGAAAGCTTGTGACTACCAAGCTCGTGGTCAATTGGTATTTATYCCYCATTATGAAGAACCCTATCGATTTGGTGAYGAAGCCGAGTTYCCGCTGTTACTCGTGGATCAAAAGTCACGTCTAAACAAAGAAGGTCGAACTGCAAATAGTCCTTGGTACTACGAGTTTAAAGATGTCGAYCCTGGTGATGTGGCGAATGAAGATGTGGCTAAATTCAACCCGATAGACGGCAAGAAATTTGGCCTCAAAGACGGTGATGAAATCCGCATTACMAGCCCTGTGGGTACGCTGACCTGTAAGGCGAAGCTRTGGGAAGGTGTCCGTCCTGGCACTGTGGCTAAGTGTTTTGGCCAAGGGCATTGGGCCTATGGACGTTACGCCAGTACCAAATTTGGCATAACCCCAAGAGGTGGCTCAAATAATGACTTGATTGCAGAYAGRTACGATCGCTTAAGTGGCGCGTCGGCATTCTATGGTCATATCCGTGTTCGTGTTGAGAAAGTGTGAGGTAACCCACTATGAGATTAGGAATGGTGATTGACCTACAAAAATGTGTAGGGTGTGGTGGCTGTAGCTTAGCCTGTAAAACAGAGAACAACACGAACGACGGTATTCATTGGTCGCATCATATTGCCACCACTGAGGGGATTTTTCCTGATGTAAAATACACTTATATACCGACCTTATGTAATCATTGTGATGATGCACCTTGTGTAAAAGTCTGCCCGACAGGGGCTATGCACAAAGATAAGCGCGGCTTAACGCTGCAAAACAATGATGAATGTATTGGTTGCAAGAAGTGTATGAATGCTTGCCCATACGGCGTGATTAGTTTTAATGCGGCAACACC
>NZ_JAKKRO010000099.1:0-9338 GCF_025654235.1 Shewanella sp. SM32
CACAGCCAGCTAAATTTTGTCTCACCAGGGCAACGTCATGCACTGCAAGATGGCGCTATTTTAGCGAAGCGCAAGAAAGTGCTTGAGGCGGCGAAGGAAAGAAAACCGATGCGTTGGTCTACAGAGATCAGAAATTGTGAAGCGGTTGGCGCTGTAACACTCAACCCAGATAAGGCACCAGAAGAAGGCGTAATAAATGCAGCTTAATATTTAAACAAAGAGTGACAACTATCTTGAAAAACACCGAATGAGTTAACCAACTAGCCCATTTGGGAGGCAAAATCCTGTAATACATCACCGTCCTCGCCTGGAACTTATGCGAGGTTAATTATGACTTTCCAAGATAAGGATACAAAAATTCACTAACTTCTCTTGAAGCGATACCAATATCAACTTTTATGCCCTCTTTCTCTAGAGCATAAAGACCCTTTCCATTGTTCCTTTCATCAGGATCTAGAATAGCAACTACAACTCTCTTAATTCCTGATTTAATGATTACAGAAGAACATGCCGGAGTTCTGCCAACAAATGAACATGGCTCAAGAGTGACATATGCAGTCACTTCTTCCATAGGGCCATCATAAGCACTAATCGCTTCGACCTCAGCATGGTTGCCACCAATTTTCTGTGTGAATCCTTCGGCAATGACTTGCCCGCCTAGAACGAGAACGCAACCTACCGGAGGATTAGGTTGGCACTCAGGCAGAGCAGCCCGAGATACTTCCAATGCTTTAAGCATAAATGCCTTGTCTAGATTGATCTAAAGTTCCATTTCATTGAATATGTAGTCATTCAATATCACACGTTTGAAAAGTAACTTTCGCGTTACTTCAGGGACATCTACTTCGTTACACACGGATTCAAACTCTTGGATAATCGTATTAATCTGCGATCTGATAATTTCTTCCGCTTTTTCGGCCTTAATATTGAAGCTTGGTGCTGCTTTCAGACAAAGTGATAACAGAGACAAATTTGAATTGTCGAAGAGCTTCATTCCATGATTTGCCACCCCACCGCTATGGTTTTGTGGACAAATATCATAAGCAGGTGATAGAGATATTTTATCCCCTTCGACAAAGAAAGCGTGATTACGAGCATGGTCATCCGAATTGCCGATCAGCACGTTAAATACCATCCGTGCAAATAGCTCTTGGCTATCAGAGGTAAATGCAATGCAATACTGCTTCATAACGTTTACTAGCTCTACATAAGAAGCCTCGCTAGCCCATGCTTCATCTAAGCCTAAAACTGTCAGTCCGGACACCATAGAGCGACGACACCAAATACCACCAATCAAGTCTCTATCGAATCGTTTAACAAGAAGAACATCTTTGCCTAATGCTTTTTTTAATACAACTTCAGCCACATTGAGTCCGGCTAACTTGGCTAACTTCATGGCTATGTATTCTGAATAGACAACATCATAAGTATCATTTTGGGATGAAAACTTAGCAATATACTTAGCTTCGCCACCAGTGATCATCGCTTTCGGGCGAGCACCACCCAGCGATATACAATGCATAAGTGCTTTATCCAAACCCAACGGGATTTTCTTACCTTGAGCGACGATTTCAGATACCAGATATAACTCTTCAAGCGTGGCTGCATCAGTAGAACGATCAACATACTCAGTGGCCGATTCTTGAAAGTCGAGAGAACCGAACCGGTCTGAAGCAGAATGCATCAAATACGTCATTTCGTTAAACTCAGCATCGTAGCCTTTGCTCATCAGCCGAGAAATAATGGCCCTACGTCCCCAAGCATCAGGAGCTGCATCACGCAAGCATGAGAATATAGACATACCTTGAACTGGCTGCATAGTACCAGCAGAAAGCGGTAATTCATGTGAGTAAATTGGCTCTGCATCTGGGCGCTTCAAGTAAGACTGACCATAGGTAAAATGTTGGCCAGATTCATCAATAGTGAGTCTACCGGCTACCACAGGTTCTGAACGTCCTCTAAGCCATTTCCAAACGAAGCATTGGTTACTAGAAGTCGTCATCCAAAATTACCTTTTTCCTTCTCACTCGATTAGGCAGCAGTGCTTCTATTTTCGCATTTGTTTTATGTTTAATAGCAAACCGATTTTCATCGGGTTCAAATAAGGAAACACCTAACACCCAAGCAGTTTCGAAGTAAAGTCCAATACTTACAGATGGATCACCCTTAAGAATCTTTATCATAGTGGGCTTAGATGCCCCAACTCGTGAACACAGCTCTTCTACTGTGATTTTCTTTTCCTTACGCTGGATTGAAAGCAGAGTGGCGAAATGAGCTAGTGCAGCACTAGCAACAGTGCCAACTTGAATTTTATTTCTTCCCATAGAAAATTACTTTTAACCATAAACAAATTATAGTAAACAGTAATTTACCAAAACCTAAATGTCAAACTAATAGACCACAACCAACTCGGTAAAATTTAACTTACCTTAAAATCTTTAAAGTAAATTATATTTTACCAAACAGCAGTCATTGAACGACAGAAAATGAACAGTAGAGATCCAATCTGAACTCTCTAGTGAGTCATTGCTTGAACACGCTTCGGGGAAAAAGAAGAACCGTGATGGAGTAATGCTTGCTCAAAACGCCGCAGTTTTGCAGGTAATTCAGGGGCGAGTTCTTGTCAAAATAAGGCCATTGTTCAGCACGCAACCGCCTAAATGAAAATCTGAAAAGACCTCTTTACACAACTGATGATGAAAGGGTTTATAAGCCACACCAATTGCGGTATTCATGTGAATACCGTTGAAAATTGTCATGGTTTGGGGGTAGTGATTAGTTTGTGTTTGGCGATTTAATCTGATCACACCAAAAGCTTTTTTCAATCTATTTTTATGCCTGCGCTAAAGCTCCTGTCTATGAGCAAGCCATGAGTAAAGAGCATTGGTCAGTTTCTAAATCGTATGGCACAACATAAAGCGTTAATTCAGGCTTGAACTCAAAGAGTGCCAATGGTTCAGTAAAACCGACATGTTTCGGATAAATCAGATATAAATCACCTTGGCCATTTAGGTATTTCTCGCCATAAGCATATAGCTGATACATATCTGCTTGATTCAGATTGTACTTATCTTTGGTCGTGTTAAGCGACGCATCAAGCAGTTTCCATTTAGTATCCATCACAGTGACAATTCGCGATTTATCATAAATGACAATGTCAGGTTTTAGCCTAAACCAGTCATTGCCATTGTGATGAGTCAGGCAATGACTAGACGCTTGCTGTTTTAACTTAAATTCCGGTGGCAATTGTCGCTGCAGTTGCTTAGCAACGTATCGCTCAAAGAGTTGTTCCATCGGAAATAAGAAAGATAACCCATTATGCTTACCAAGCATGGCAACTGGAGACTGATAACTCAAAATCAGCTCGCACCATGGCTTTAAAGGACGATAATGGGCAAGACCCCTATCATCCTTCCACAGCCTAAAATCTAAAACATGGTTTGTAGACAACTCGATTTCATTAAATACACATAGCAGTTCACACGCTAACCTTTGATTTGCACTCGAAGTAGACCATTTCAACACTTGTTTCAATGAAGAATGAAGTAATCGGTTTTCAGCGCGATTAGCATTATAGATATCATGTGCAACATGAAAATGATGTTGCCGTCCTGGACGTTGCCTCAGCTGTTTAGCGACTTGCAGTTGGCCTTTTAGATACGGAGATTCACGCTCAATACGCTGGTACTCATTTCTAATACCCTGCCTCACTAGCTTAGAAACCGCTGTCAAAAAGTGCGTGATCAGTAACTCATAAAGTGGTTGTTTCAACAGCTGCAATTGAGATTGTTGAAACTCTTCAAGTTTTAACTTTTCAACACGAGCTAACATTTTTAGCAAAATTTTACGGGCCGAAACGGGATCACAAGTATCCGTTGAAGTCTTAGGCAAGATTTCGATGCGAGTCTTACAGGGCGTTTCAAGCACACCAACAAAGTTAATCACTTGAAGTGCAACCGATGTGCCGTGACGTTTCACCTTGATTAATTCACGTTGGCCTTCGCTCTTACTAACACCATTAGCCAACAACCACTCAAACGCGGACTTAGGGATTGAGTGACAATCTATGCTGTGGTTGTTGCCGCCGTTAATTAATAATGCAAACTCCCTCACGGTGACATCGTTAACCCTATTGCGCGTCATAGATGCCTTTATATGCTTCAGGGTTAAGCAATGCAGCTTTATTACGTTGATATATTCTTATGCCATCTTGTGACCAGTCGCTCCCCATCAATGTTAATACTGAAGCGTCAGTGAACTTTTCTTCGATGAACTTCAGGCTAGGTTCAGTCTTCAGATGATCACCTAACACTTGGCCAACACGCTCCCAATCTTCAAAAAAGTATTCTTCTAGCAATGGTAATATTTCTAGCTCGAAGATACGCCCCAAACGCTCAATGGAAGGTTCATTTTTTAACGGTAAAAAGAAGCTATGCCCAACGGTATGTTCACGGTCATAAAGCAGCTCAATGCGTTGGTTAATGGTTTTTAGCAGCTTAGCGATATCAATACCCTTAACAAAAACATCTGATAACAATTCATGCTTAGGCATCATCTCGGTAAACTCAAAGCGACGACGCAGCGCAATATCGACTTGAGCCAAGGATTTATCAGCGGTATTCATGGTGCCGATGATATACAGATTAGAAGGAACAGAGAAAGACTCTTTTGAATAAGGCAGTTTTACGGCGTTGTTGCCTAAATGAATGAACCTTCCGTCTCAGATGCGATCAGATCCTGTGAATACCACGCAGGAACCGCTATCAGATGGGCAAATCTAAATCTCGCATTACCAATTGGCCGGAATATAACAAGGCGTTGACCAACCGAGGCTCACTGACTTTTTGGATAGACGAGCAGGCGCTCAACCTCTGGTGTCACACTGAACACCATGGTGGTCGAGGTCGGGGATTTCAATACAGTGACACGGCGATAGAAACCGCCTTAATGCTCAAAGGTTTGTTTAATCTCCCCTTGCGAGCACTAGAAGGTTTTCTCAACTCAGTGTTTAGTTTGATGAGTCTGCAATTAACTTCACCTGGTTACAGCTGCATCAGCAAGCGGGCAAAGACAGTCAAAGTTAACTACCGCCCCCCTTGCCGAGGCGCGATTGCTCACTTAGTTGTCGATTCCACAGGACTGAAAGTATATGGCGAAGGTGAATGGAAAATGCGTAAACATGGTAAGGAAAAACGCCGAACTTGGCGTAAGTTGCACCTTGCGATAGATGCGGCCACACATGAAGTCATCGCAGCCGAAGTCAGTTTAGAGAGTGTGGCAGATAGTGAGGTTCTCCCAACGTTATTAAACCCACTAAGGCGCAAGGTAAAACAAGTGTCAGCTGACGGTGCTTATGACACCAAAAAATGTCATAAGCTGCTGAAACGCAGAGGGTGTAAACCTACGATACCGCCGCGAAAAAATGCAGGTTATTGGGAAGAAGGTCATCCCAGAAACGAGGCCGTCAGCGCTCTGAAAAGTGATGAACTCAAACAATGGAAACAAGAGAATGACTATCACCAACGCTCCCTGTCAGAAACAGCTATGTATCGTTACAAGCAACTGATTAGCCCGAAATTGAGCCTGCGGGACTACAACGGCCAAGTCGGCGAGGCACTGGCTGGTGTGAAAGTGATGAACAAAGTCATAGGACTGGGTATGCCTATTCGCCAGAGGGTCAATTAATACCAGGAACCCTTTTAGGAAAAGGCATACCTAAGATTGATTTAGGCAACAACGCCCAGTTTTACTGAGAGCGCTTCAGCGCCACCCGCACGTTTACTCGGCTCGATTAAGGTTATTAACTCACCAAAAATATTCGAGATATTGCCACGGTTAATTTCATCGATAATAAGCACAAACGGCTGTGACGTGGATTCATGATTAACTACGTCGGCAACATATTCTTTTAGTCCAAAATGTTTCTTTAAGTAGACCAAAAAACCTTCCACATATGAGGTGTTATAAATGCCTTTTTTCGAACCTGTGAGATAAAGTTTTCTCACATTTGCTATTGAGGCTACATATTTAGGGTCTGTGCTCTCGGTTGAGTGCGGAAATATTTTAAAAGTAGCCCCGCCCGCATATTCAATTTCGAACTTTTTACCGCGTATAGTTTCCATCTCTATGCGGTCTTCGGCCTCTTCATATTTTTCTTGAAGTTGTAAAACTGCATTTTCAAAAGCATCGACAGATATCACTTGTGAATTACTTGAACTGGCTCTATCACAAAATGTTTTAAAAACACCAGGCTCTACACTGTATGACAATAAACCGTTATCACTGTTCGCTTTTAGTCCTTCAACAAAATCCTCGTAGCTGAAGCTTTGATGGAAAGTAACAAAACCAATACGATTTTTAATTACTAACTCATCAAAACGATCTTTAACTTTAGTTCGGTCAAACCCGTATTTAGATAGATACTCAGGATCAACGATAGAGAGTGCTTTATTGATAGTATTGTAAGTTTTTCCAGTACCTGGTGGCCCATATAAAATTTGATTTAAAGCAACCATATTGCTACCCGCTTTAGTCTGTTGCTTAATATTATGTTCATCAGCCATATCGACGTCCCCAATTAAAGACAATAACTTTTGAATAGCTGCTGAATTTTCAACATTAAAGGCGTAACCATACTGAGAATTTCCTTCTAATTTAGGGAATCTACGAAAACTGGTATTTTTAGCTGGCTGCCAATCACTAGCAACACCTTCAATTGCATCGATTTTATCTTTCAAACCTATGACTCTTGGATGAAGAACTAATGGTTGCTTTGAAACGCTCTTACTTGGTGTACGTTTAACATAAATATACAAACCTTCACCTAAACAGTGCTCATAAGCATAAGAAGGGTGTCTATGCTCTTCATCCGAGTCTATTAACTTAAGCAGTATTGTATGAATTTCTTCAGAATTTAACATACGAAAACCTTATAAAACTTTACTATCTAACCTTTGCCTGAAAGGTTTCAAAATTATTCAATGCATCAAACGCAGTAAACACATTCCAGCCATGACTTCTCAATACTTTCGCATTATCCATGTTAATTAACACAGCAACCTTGCGCCTAGGCCAACAAAGATCAATAGCAACCATACTGCTATTATTATTAATAACAATACCTAGCTCAGCGCCAGGTAAACCCATTGATTGACATTTCTGCAGTAGACCGTCCAATGCTGTATCTGCACACTCTCTGATGTTGTTATAATCAAATACATCAAATTTATGCTGTTCACGACGAAGTTGGTTTATTTTCAATATGTCATCATGACTTACATACAAGTGTCCATGATGGGGTTGTTTCTTATGACAATCGGCACAAAGACCACGCAGATTATCGCGACTATTGTTAGTCTTGTTTCCGTTGATATGGTGAACATGCAAAAGCTTCGATTCGTGACGTAAATTAACTCCACATTGTTCACAGGAATAATCAAGCTCAAGTCTAATTTTCGATGATATTGAGGGCCAATCAGCGGTATATCCTGCAGATTGAAAACCAGCAGTAGATTTAGGTAATGACTTAAAATAAGAGCTATAGGTTTCGAAAAATTGCGCGTAAGAGAAGTCTGATACAAACTTAGTTTTATCTCCCCAAGTTAGTCCAGGGAAATTCCTATGATTAAGTAAACATAAGCAATTCTGGCAAACTGCTAATTCTGCCTCACCTGCAATTTCTTTCTGAGAGTGGTACTCAATCCCGAAAATAGGAAATGTACCATCAATTCGGTTAGTAACATCATACCTATCATTAAATCGACCCCGTTCTCTCATGCCTATAATTGTTTTACACTCAGCAACATGGACTCTTTTTGCCCCTTTACCTTTACCATCAACAATGACCTGAGAGATGTTATTCCCTTGATCTGGGATATATAGCATGACCTGATGACCATTATAATTCAAAATACCATCAGAACCATCGATATCAGCTAGAACAAAATCTATCCCAATAATCCCTGTAATGAGATCAGCACCTATGCTCTCAAGTTCTGTTGACCGACTAGTAATAGTAAAGTTAGTAACAACTTTACCTAGCGGTGCCACAGCCAGATGTAAAGCACTAAAATCAACCGTCAGCTTCATTATTGTGCCTCTAATATCCGTTTAATCTGAATATCAGCATTTGTTATCGCTCTAAATGAAACTCGACGAGACATTGCTTCATCTTCCACATTATTTTTCATTATTAAGCGTGATGAAGAAAAACCAACAGCGGCGATATTCGCTTTGATCCACTCAGAATCGTTTGGCATCAACGAATAACCATACTCTAAAACTGATCGAGTACGACCTTGTGATAACTGCATATTATAAAAATATGCCTGTGCCTCAGTAGAGCCTCGAAGACCTAAACTTGATGTATGCCCCTCAATTCTGATTTCATCTAATGAATCCCTATAAGGTGTAAGCACCTTAATATATCGAGGGAAAAAATCATTCAAGATCTCTTTATAGGCATCACTTAACCGGGTTTCATTATTAGCAAATAATACATCTGGTGATTGAAAGTTAAAGGCGAGCGTTTCCTTATCAATGGTCGCTCCCCACTTATCAAGATCATTTTTAAACTCATCTTCCAATGCTTGATAAATGGCGACTTGGTTTTCCTGATACGCGACAGCGACGTCTTTTATTTTGTCGTTTTCCTTCTGAGTAATCATCATGAACACAATCGCAATGAATAGAAAAACCATCATTAAACCGGCCATTAAGTCAGACACAGTTAACCAATGTTCACCACTGTCTTGTGCACCATTGCTAGTACCAAATATCTTGTCCATTAGGCTACTCGCTGATTAACAACTTCATTCATGGCTTGGGTTAACTTAATGTAATCGTCAACAAACTTACCACTGACTTGAGCTAGCGCTTGTCCCATCTCGTTCATGACACGGTTTATTTCCTGCTGCATTGCCGTATCAATCAGTTTAAGTTGTGAATCAACAGCTTCACCTGTTAAGCCTACCTGATGCTTCACTTGTTCTTCCATGGCATCAAATGTGCGTTTGGCTTGGTTGATTTGCTGAGTAGCAGCGTCATCAATCACTTCATTAAGTCGTTGTTGTAGTTTTTCAGCTGATTTAACGTAAGCGTCCATTTTAGGACGTATTGACGCCTTATAGATTTCGGCCAAGCATCCTGGCTAGATGTCTTTCAGGATCTGCACCAGTCCTGGTGGGATTTTCCACTGGCGGTTATCATCGCTGACCACCATCACTGATTTCTTGTTGATTTTGATAACCACGCCGAACACTTGGCCTTCTTTGGCCTTGAAGTGGACTTTTTGGCCTAAACGTAGCTGGCTTAGAACATTGATGTCGTTTTGCAAACGT
>NZ_JAKKRO010000100.1:0-7956 GCF_025654235.1 Shewanella sp. SM32
TTCCATCACAATCAGACACGGCTCACAATCAGACACGGCTCAATTTGAGCAAGAAAGGGAAGTAAGTCCTTGCGTCTAAGCATTTTCTTTTTGATTAACTTACCCGCTTTATCGACGCCAACAGCATGAAAAACAGACTTTGCGATATCTAAACCGATTGTAGTAATCTTCATAGGTGGACCCGTCCTCTTTCTGATGAGTTTTAGCGACTACATCGTGGCCCATTGCGAGGCCGATTAAAAGTGGATGGGTCCATTCCATTATCCTTGGCTTTCGTTCGTACCGCTGTTTCGCAGTACTCACCCTAGCGAAGTTACATGTATTAACTCTTTATTTATAAGCAGGGCTTCGTGTTTATTCAAAATTGCTAACGCTTACGGTGGTAAATCCCTATTAATTAAATAAAGAATCCGAAAGCTAACTCGGCATCCATGCCTCGCTCACGCGATTTTCTTCAACGCCCTTTAGCAACTTCGCAGGGGAAGGTGAACTTCTGAAGTTTTAGTGTTGTTTGTTAGTATTTAAAAAGAGTACTAACACTCCATTTTTAAAATTTAACAATGGGAGTCTAAATAACACGAGCTAATTCATATAATAAGGCTGGTGGAGCACGTTTTATAATACAAAAATGAGATTGGTATCCTTAGATATAAAAACATCGGCCTAGACCGATGTTTTGGGGTTGTCTGATGCAATAAAATTCACATAAACAGTGAGATAGCTAACCACTAATCCCAATATACAGTATAGACATGATAGCCAGCATACGGCTTAGGAGATAGTTGATGCTCGCCATAGGGCCAGCCTGTCCCCATTCCATCTGCCGCGATTCCTTCAATCCATTCTTCCACTTCCGCCAGAGGCGCACAGGTAAGAATATGAATGTTCTCAGCTGCAGGCCATAGCTCATCATCCTCAAGTGCTTCGGACCATTCATCGTGCATCCCAACATAAACACCTTGCACATCTGACCTATGTTCGATTTCTTTCAAGCAACGATAGATTTCTTTGATGGATGGTCGACCATAACCCCAATTATTGGGTGCGATAGACTCTTCATCTTCGTTTTCTAAAAAGTACTCATTTAATGTCACTACCGGACAGTGCTCTGGATCGGCGGTCGATAAGGCGCTTAATTTATTGAGTAATTCCGTTCTCGTTGTCACTGACAATACTCCATTTCTAAGATTTGTTTCCAGCGAAGGTTTAACTGTTTTATCACATATGCAGGGCTAATAATAAATCTGGCCATCCATTTTAGAGCAACAATATAATGCACTTTCAGGTTGCCTACAAAGAAGCTGTTTTCAAGACACCCAGTTTAAATGGCGTGGTAGTTAACCTCCGACTATAAGCATTAAACAAGGAGGTTTATATGCCGCGTCCTCTCAGAACTCAGATAAGCCTTGAAGACACTCCCTGTTACCATTGCTATAGCTGCGTTGTGCGGCGTGCTTTTTTATGTGGCGATGATGCCTATTCTGGGAAAAATTATGGCCATCGCTGTAGTTGGGTTGAGTCACTACTGTTTGAACTTGAAGCCGTTTTTGCTATCGATGTTGCAGCCTTTGCGGTGATGTCGAATCATCTACATGTGGTGCTGCGGGTCGATATCGACAGTGCCAATCGTTGGACTGACTGAGAAGTGCTGGAGCAGTGGCATAAGTTGTTTAAAGGCGATGAATTAACACAAAAATCTGTTTAAGGAGAGTTAGTTGAGGCGCATGAGGTCAACCGATTAAAGCATTCAATTGCAATTTACCGCAGCCGATTATGCGATATTTCATGCCTAAGTTTTCAAAAGAGTGCGATGTTTGAATGAGCTAATAGCAAGACAAGCAAATCAAGAAAATCAAGAAAATAACTGTACAGGCCGCTTTTAGGAGGGATGGTTTAAATCACAGGCCTTACTTGATGAAGTTGCTGATTTAAAATGGTAGGCCTGATAATTTTCATTCCATTATCCTTGATCATGTGATCGCGGTGTTCGCGCTTCCTTATGCTGCAAATGGCGCCATCAAGCGCTTAGGGATAACTCATTTTTAAATCAAAGTCGGCGAGTCACTGACGTAATAGTCTTAATCGTTGAGTGCATTGCTCGAAAAGTTATTATTTTATAGTATGTTAATCAATTTTAATGCGTCACTTAACGCAGCAGGAGCTTAGTTCGTATGCGGGAATATGATGGGATTGAAAAGCGTTACCAAAGGCCTGATGCCGATTTAGCTAAAAGTTTGATGATTATCGAAAATTTATTGGGTTTTACGCCGCTAGAGGATAGGTTGGAATTTGATTTGTCTTTTTGGGCTGGCGGCTCAGGTGTATTCGATAAGTTGGCGGTTTCATGTTCTGTGACTCCCGAGCAAATGGTACTCGCGCAAGATAAGTTGAGACTCTATTCCCCAGAGGCGGCGATAGCATTGGATGAATGGCGTGATGATTTTATTTGGCTAGTGGAGGATGAAGACGTTTGTACCGATGTGCTGGTTAGGTCGGCGCATTTTATTAATCAGAATAAAGCGCCATTTCAAGATGTTTGTCTTAAAACGCAATCCATTTATTTCGCTTACATGAGTGATGTGAATGGCTGGACTGCGGTATGGGGTCAGCAAGATAGGCTCAATTATGCTTATTTCTGCCAAGGATAGCCTTTATCTTTAAGTGATTACCGACAATCGCCAGTTAAGTGTTATTTACCAGTCCGTAATCAAGGGCGTAGCTTTCAAGCTTGGCATCGAGATCATCTAGATCTTTATAAAACTCGTCATCGAGCTTATCGAGTACGCTGTACAGGTCTTGGTTATCGGTTGCGGCTAAACGACGATCTCTGTCTATTGGTACTGGCTTTTCGCCAAACACGGCCTGTTTTGCTTGGTGCAATAAGTTTAACGAGTGGCTTGCTCCCATTTGGATAAGTCCACGTTCAGCGAAGGCGTAATGCTCACCTGAAGAGTTGTCGAAATACTGAATAAATCCACCATTATAGACTTCGCCAGATAAGCAGTTCACCGCATAGTAGTTTTGTTCCTCTGGTCTAAGCGTATAAAAACCTTGTTCTTTGTTATGTACCCTTACAACAAGATCTCGCCAAAAGGCTCGAAAGGGACAGGTTTTATCGAGTTCACGCTCTTGTTGGTAGTATTCCTTCGCACGCTCGAGATTTGCACGTATGCCATTTTTGCAGGGCATGCATAAACCCTCATTTTTCTCGGCGGTACTCGGAAGGATTAAGGTGTTACATTCTTGGCAGGGGATTTTTTCCGACATGGTCTTTCCTTTGATACTCAAGTCAGTAAGAGAAGTCACAGCTTCACAAGCTACCCATTGTTAAATTCTCTGTTTCTAGAGTTTACATCGCACAATTAAGCGTCTATTTACCTAACGTACTAGTTGTACTTTATATTCATCGCAATCAGCGGTTCGCGTGAGGCTTTTTCTGCGCGTAGGCGGGCGAGGTATTTTTCCCATAGGTCCACCTGGTGGGTGGCGAGATCGTAGAGCACTTTCCACGAGAATAGGCCTGTGTCGTGGCCGTCATCGAAGACGATTTTCACTGCGTAGTTACCGACGGGTTCTATGGCACTGATGTTGACGTTTTTCTTGTGGGTGACCAGTTTTGGATTACCGTGACCATGCACTTCGGCCGAGGGCGAGTAGACTCTGAGCATCTCGCAGCTGAGCTGATATTGCTCACCATTATCGAAACTGATTTCTAGAATGCGTGATTTACGTTTCAGTTTAAGATCGGTGACATTGGGCGTTGCTGTGGTCATAGGTTGGCTACCAAGAAAATGCTAAGGATAGGATAACGACTCATTAAAATAACACCTGACTAATGTAACCACTCGCGGCCAAGGATACAAAGGGTAAGCGAGAGCCTTGCTCAGGCTTTTTCGTTTGAGTCACACTTTTGCATTTGAGTCGTCGTTTACCGCCAAGTCGTTTGAGCTTGGCGGTGAACAGTTTAGTACTAGAGGATAAAGCGGCTGAGATCTTCGTCTTGGACTAAGTTATCTAAGTGGGCGCTGACATAGTCGGCGTCGATAACAAAGGCGGAGCCCGATTTTTCCGATGCCTCGTAGGAGATATCTTCCATCAGCCTTTCCATCACAGTGTGTAAACGACGGGCGCCGATATTTTCGGTGCGCTCGTTCACTTGCCATGCGGCTTTCGCAATGCTGTCGATACCCGATTCGCTGAATTCAACTTTCACGCCTTCTGTGCCCATCAGCGCGATATATTGCTCGGTTAGCGAGGCGTGTGGCTCCGTCAGAATGCGTTTAAAATCATTGGCTGATAATGCATCTAGCTCGACACGGATCGGTAACCGACCCTGTAATTCAGGAATTAAATCCGACGGTTTAGACATCTGGAATGCGCCAGAGGCGATAAACAGTATGTGGTCGGTTTTTACCATGCCGTGTTTTGTGGTGACAGTGCAGCCTTCGATGAGCGGCAGTAAGTCACGTTGCACACCTTCACGGGAAACATCTGGGCCTGAGGTTTCACCACGCTTACAGATTTTGTCGATTTCGTCGAGGAACACTATGCCGTGTTGCTCAACCATTTCAATGGCTTGCTCTTTTAAATCTTCTTGATTAACCAGTTTTGCCGCTTCTTCTTCGATCAATAGCTTAAAGGCTTCTTTGATCTTCATCTTGCGACGTTTTGCTGGTGCTTGGCCCATGTTTTTAAACAGACTTTGCAGCTGGTTGGTCATTTCTTCCATGCCTGGAGGCGACATGATTTCGACGCCGATCTGTGGCTGTGCCACATCGATATCGATTTCTTTATCGTCTAATTGGCCTTCGCGTAGCTTTTTGCGGAAGACTTGACGGGTATTTGAGTTGGAATCGGTTTCAGTGCTTTCCCAGTCGTTTTTCGGCTTAGGCAACAGGGTATCGAGAATGCGCTCTTCGGCATTTTCTTCAGCGCGTTGGCGACACTTACCCATTTGCTGTTCACGGGTCAGCTTGATGGCGATATCGGTCAAGTCGCGGATGATTTGCTCGACTTCCTTACCGACATAACCCACTTCTGTGTATTTAGTCGCTTCGACCTTGATAAAAGGCGCGTTCGCCAGCTTGGCTAAACGGCGGGCAATTTCAGTTTTACCAACGCCCGTTGGGCCAATCATCAGAATATTTTTTGGGGTGACTTCTTGACGGAAATCCGCGTCAAGTTGCATCCGGCGCCAGCGGTTGCGCAGGGCGACAGCAACAGAACGTTTGGCCTTTTGTTGGCCAATAATGTGTGCATCCAGCTCGTGGACAATCTCACGGGGGGTCATTTCAGACATAATATTCCTCACGGGCTGTTTAGTAATTGAGTTCTTCAATCGTTTTGAATTGATTGGTGAATACGCAGATATCCGCAGCAATAGTCAGGGATTTTTCGGCGATTTCTAAGGCTGACAGCTCAGTATTTTGCAATAGTGCAAGGGCCGCCGCTTGGGCATAGTTGCCGCCTGAACCAATGGCGACTAAGTCGTGTTCTGGCTGAACGACATCACCATTACCTGTGATGATCAGCGAGGTTTCCGCATCGGCCACGACTAACAGGGCTTCGAGTTTACGCAGCATACGGTCGGTACGCCAATCTTTGGCGAGCTCAACGGCCGAGCGCAATAAATGGCCTTGGTGCATTTCGAGTTTGGCTTCGAAACGCTCGAATAGGGTGAAAGCATCGGCAGTGCCGCCTGCAAAACCTGCCAGTACCTTGTTGTGATATAAGCGACGCACTTTTTTGGCGTTACCTTTCATGACGGTATTGCCTAGGGAGACTTGGCCATCGCCGGCGATGACAACTTGATTATTACGGCGTACTGATACGATAGTGGTCACAATGAATCCTCTTCTGGCCCGCAGCAAAAGTTGCGGTGGATGATGGGATATATATGGGGATGGATGACAATAATTCAAGTAATCGCGGCAAATGCCAAAGGAGTTTGCGATCTTTCGCGCTCCTTTAGCAATAAAAATAAGCGCTTATTGGGAAAGGGTGGATCGACCTACAATAGTGCGGCCATCGAAGGGATAGTATTTAAGATCCCAGTTTTCACTGCCGAAGCTGCGATCGTCAGAGACATAGTTGAAAATGCAGTAAGCATTGGGATCGGTAATGTCGACGGCACCATACCAGTAAACAATGTCGACATTGGGAACTGTGCGCCAAGAGTATTGATCGGCAATGACAAATTCATTATTAGCCAAAAGACCTTGCCATAACTGACCACAATAATCGCCCTGCAATTTAGCACCGGCATCAGCGGTTGCAGTCTCTATTCCCAGTGGAAATCCTGTGGTGGTCGAGTCGAGTTTTCCGTCACCATAACAGGCGAGATCTTGGGTATAACCAGAGTGACCGCCCGCAAGCCAGCAACTGTGATAAAGCTTAACACCAGAGGTAAAGGCCGCAAATGCGGTTTTGGCTCTGGCATCGTGAGCATCTTGGCCTAGGTTTAAAAACCGTGGTGCTGCGACGACGGCCAAGATCCCAAGGATGATAATGACCACAACCAGCTCAATTAATGTAAAACCTTTCGATGACTGCAAACGACTCATATTGCTCACCTATTTGTTAGAGGACAATATTCTAACGGAACTTTGATTTGCAATCAGTAAGCCATTGATAATATTTAGTTGTTTAACATTGCTGTTACATGGTTATGCAGCAAGATGGCAAGCCATCACTTCACCCTTCAATGCAATCAGCCGAATGTAAACGGCTTATAAAGCCATTTTGTCTATAACACGATAGCGGGTTTGTACGTAGCCATTGTCATATTGCTGCGTGTGAATTGGCATTAATTGAATCGCTTGAGCTAAGTCGCCAAAGAGGGGAATACCTTTACCCAGTAAAGTGGGGATGCGAGTGAGCGTGAGTTCCTGAATTAGCCCCGCCGCTAAAAAGCCTTGGATTGTTTGGCCACCATCGATATAGAGATGTTTGAAGCCACGGGTTTTGAGTTGTTCGCTAATGCTTGCCGCATCGCCATTTAGCACTTGTACGTGCTCACTTAACGCCGACGGTACTGTTACGCCGCTGCGACTTAATACAAACACTGGGATATTTACATAGGGCCAATCACAATCGAAGGAGAGGACTTTTTCAAAGCTTTTTCGTCCCATTACAATCGCATCAATAGTGTCGATAAAGGCATGATAACCAAAGTCTTCATCGGGATTAGTACTGGGGTGCTGATTTAAAAAGTCGATATCCCCATCGGGCGTTGCGATATAACAGTCGAGGGTCGCGGCAATAAAAATGGAGGCTTTCATTCATCTTCCTTAATGCTATTTTCGAGCGTGTTTCTCTAATGATTCTTTCAGTGCTTGTTGTTGAGCGAGGCAGTCTTGTTTTGCTTTGCCCGACATATCGTTACACGTTTGACCTTTATCTGGGCCTTCCAATATGGCGGCTGCAACATAAACTGCGGCGTCGGCTGCATTGCATTCTTGTTTGCTGTAGGGGGAATTTGTATCACATTTTGAATTAAGTGGCCCAACGCAGCCACTCATACAGGTTAAGACTAAGGTGCTAAAGCTAAGTAATATTAAAGGTTTGAACATTCGCTCTTCCATGATTCATATTATTTGAGACGGTTGGAAAGTATATAACTGCTTTGCAGACGGAACTAGAATTGGATCGTTCCATTTCCACTTTAGTTGTTATCTTGGAGGAAGGCATTCGCGGATGGAAGCAAAAAATCCCCGAGGGTATAGTTCTGAAGGATCCCCTCATAAATCAGCCATAGCATAGCCATATTTGAGCAACTGATTGGCGAATAATACCCAGGCCGCCAGCAATTCTTTCTCCGTGATTTGATAATCAGGCCGCCTGAGTACCTCCAATCCCAAGCGAATCGTTGAGAGTACCGTTCGATGCCCAATGGTATTGGCCTGAAAATGCTTATCCCAGCCCTGTTGCTGTGCGTGTAAACCAACTAGCCACAAC